>JAQXQU010000018.1 GCA_029101345.1 Erysipelotrichaceae bacterium
TTAACTTTCCACTGCTCTCTGTTAGCTTCGAAATATTTAAATGGTTTTCCATCTAATTCAACTAAAGCCTTCTTAATAACTGGCTTATCTTCACCATGTCTTCTTTCCATATTCATCATCTTAGTGATTGGCATACCACCAGCAACCCATTCTTCAGCAGGTTTAGATAGATTAGAGATCTTTGATAGATAACCATTATAACCATACTGAATTAACATGAAGGCATTGTAACCTAATGAATAACAGTAGTCAGCATCGAAGTTTGAAGGGAATGCACATCTTCCTTCATAACCGAAGAAGTGGTGTAATGCATTGAACTTACCCTTATATGTACCAGCTGCTTTTCTTTCATCCAACTTAGCCTTAACAAGAGCTGAGAATAACTTTTCAGATTCAATTAATGAAACCTGAACATTACCATGTGGATCTCTTTCTAAGAATAATTGTTGTTGAATAGTTTCAGGAAGAATTGCGAATACTGCCATAGATTCAGCAGTTAAACCTTTTTCAATGAAAGCATACTTATCTTTCCAAGAAGGTAGAGCATTGAATTCATCAGCCTTAGCACCAGCTAATAACTCATTGATTTCCTTAATTAATACAGAGAATTCAGGAACAAATTCAACAACACCCTCTGGGATAATAGCTACACCAAAGTTTTCACCATTAGCGCTTCTTGCACATACAGAATCTGCAATATAGTCAGCGATAGAAGATAAAGACATCTTCTTTGCTTGAACTTCTTCAGAAATTAAGCAGATATTTGGTTGAGTTTGTAAAGCACATTCTAGGGCAACGTGTGATGCAGATCTACCCATAACCTTAATGAAGTGCCAGTATTTCTTAGCAGAGTTTGCATCTCTTTCAATATTACCGATTACTTCTGAATAAGTCTTAGTAGCTGTATCAAAGCCAAATGAGATTTCAATATCCTCGTTCTTCAAGTCACCATCAATAGTCTTAGGGCAACCTATTACCTGGACACCAGTATTATGAGCAGCCATATATTCAGCTAAGACTGCGGCATTGGTATTGGAATCATCACCGCCAATAATGACAATAGCTGTAATGCCATGTTTCTTGCAGACTTCAACCGCCACAGCGAACTGTTCTTCTGTTTCCAGTTTTGTTCTGCCTGAACCGATGATATCAAAACCGCCGGTATTACGATATTGATCAATATATTCATCATCAAAGACAACATAGCTGTCTTCTAGTAGTCCGCTTGGACCACCCTTGAAACCAATCAGGACATTTTCCTTATCAGTAGCCTTCAAGGCATCATATAAGCCGGATACAACATTGTGTCCGCCAGGTGCCTGACCACCAGAAAGGATGACACCAACAACCTGTTTCTTGGAAACAGAAGTATTTGCACCCTTTTCAAAAGTAATTTCCTTCTTGCCATATGTATTTGGGAATAAAGCACTGATCTTTTCCTGATCAGCAACACTTTGAGTAGGCAAACCTTCCTTGACGGAAATTTCCTTAATGCCATTTCTCAGCATGCCAGGAAGCTTAGGCTTGTACTCATATCTTGCAACTTGCAATGGTGATAAAGTCATAGTTTAACTCCTTTTATTTTCGTTATTATTCTATCATTTCAATTTTACTAATACAAAAGGAAAAGGACCAATCAAGGTCCTTTGGCTTATTTGGTTAAATCTGCGCGTGCGATCGCTGCCTGATAGTATGCTGTATCTTCAAAGATGTCATTGGTATAAGGATTGACCTTCTTAGCCTTAGCCCTCTTAATGACAATGACAAGGCCAATGACATTTGCTACAAGTGCCAGCGCCGAGATCATCAGCATCCACTTGGGATCAGCACCAGCAGAGCTGCCGGCAGTGATATTGGCAATAGTATCTGTGCCATTGGAATATAATCCTGGCAAAACCGCCCACTTGAAGAACTGGATGCCCTTGGAATTTGTTTCCTGGAATAACGGGAAGACCTGGGCAAACATGCACCAGATGCAAAGAGTATTGGCACGGTTCTGGATCCAGCCACCACGATTCCATAAAAGAGCCGCAATAGTTGGTGCCAGCAATAGTGCTAAACCACAATACCAGCTATGAGTTGGCAAGCAGTTATATGTATAGGCAAAGTTCCAGATATCATAAGTGATGATATAAAGAAGACCCATATCAGCCCAGATCATATCTTTGCCATCTTTGGAACCATAGACCTTCCACCAGCCAGTCATCAGGAAGATGTTGATGATGCCTGCCAGGCCATTTAAGACATTATGCAGACCACCATAAAGCCAGACATCTTCGCTGGATAGCCACCAGGAATTCCAGCCATTGATAGCTGACTCAAAATCAGAGACAACAGCGATAATGATATTAGCTGCGACAATCAGGAATGGATAGCACTTGAACCAGTGGCATTTGCCAATACCCCACTGGTATTTGATCCACATGAAGCCAATACAGCCAAGCAATGATGCATAGAGCTTGAAGTAGTGGAACCAGCCATTCATATAGAGATAAGTCTGGTTGTTTAATGCCCAGCTCATGCCCTTCTTGGCACAGATGGCAATGGCAATGAAATAGATAGTCAGAATTGCAGGAATGACATAGAACATGATGTAGCCACCCATTTTGGTTCTTCTTGCGACTTCATTAAGCGCAATCAAGCCAAAAAGGACTACTGCTAGCATCCCCCATTGGTAGGCCGCATTAGGCCCAAAAACTTGAAACATGATTTCCCCCTTAGATAATGCTCAGGTTATTTATTATTGTCTAAATAAAACCCAGTTATATTCTATAGGCTACCGTTCTTTTCTTCAAGTTCTTCCTTTTTGATATTGCTGATTTCTTCATCAATGATATTCTGCATATCATCATTGTCAATTTCCAGTGACTTTTTGCCAGCTACCGATTCGTCAGCGAAATTGTCAAAGAGCTGCTGTTTCTCATCAAGTCTTTCCAGCATCTTCTTATCAACGCTGTCTTCACATAAAAGGCGATACACCAAAACGCTGCGGGTCTGCCCTAAACGATAAGCTCTTGAAATTGCTTGGGTTTCCAGTGAAGGCTTGACCTGTGGTTCACAGAAAATGACAACTGATGCTGCCTGGATATTCAAGCCTGTACCACCTGCTTGGATTTGGGATACCAGAACCTTGCCAGCTTCAGCCTTGGAGAATTCATCAATGATTTCCTGTCTTTTGATTGGTGGCAAGGAGCCATTGATGGTTTCCGTTGCCCGATCCCCAAGCATTTCCCTTACCTTAGCCAGGGTATTGCTAAAGAAGGAGAAGACAATGACCTTGCGTCCTTCTTCTTTGGCCTGATCGCAGAGTTCCAATAAGCGGTTGGCTTTAGATGAATCATTGATGTCATCCACATCAAAGGAAACCTGACGCATGGCCATAAAGGAACGATCAAGGACACTGCTCTGATATTTCTTCTTTTCATTAGTGGTCATTTCACACCACTGATCGCTTTCAATCAGATCTGGCAGTTCCTGCAGGACATCTTCTCTTCTTCTTCTAAAATATACTCCTGCTACGACATCTCTGAATTGCTGGGCCTTTCTTAATGAAGTCATTCTTCTTGCGTCATTGGCAATTTCCGGCTTCAAGGCATCAATCAGCGATAGCATTTCATCGACATTGTTCTCTAAGGCAGTTCCTGTCATAAAGAGAATATATTCACACTGGTCCTTTAAACTAAGGACCGTCTTTGATCTTATGGCATTGCGGTTTTTGACATAATGGGCTTCATCAACTACCAGCATGTCAATCCTGAGACTTGAAGGAATTTCAAATTTGGAAAGGGTCTCAAATGTAGTAACAGCGACACCCCCATTATTCAGCCAATCCTGATAGTTATCATCACGATGGCTGCCATGCAGGGGAATGGCCCTGAGATTTGAGAATTTTTCCGTTTCCTTGCACCAATTGATAAGAACCGAAGCTGGTGCGACCACCAGAAAATGGTTTGCGCCATTATGGGCCAAAGAGACCATGGACGCAATAGCTTGTACGGTTTTGCCTAAGCCCATCTCATCACCCAGAAGGACCCTTTTCTGCTTCATGACATATTTGACACCATATTCCTGATATGGTCTCAGGGTTGCCTTTAATTGCCCTAAGTTGACCTGAGTATCCGCAACTTCCTTGGCTAATTCAGCTGGCAAGCCATAGCGGCCCTCTTCCTTGGAGAAGACACCAGGTGCCATTTCCTCTAATAAGGCATAATAGCTGGCGGCATTATCGTGATAATCAGCCCAGCACTCTTCAATATCTGCTTCCTTATCATCAAGACTCAGCTCCTTGACCCTAGCCAATTCCCTATTGGCAGCTAGTTCCTCATAGACTGCCAAAGCCTTTTTCTTGTCTTTGTGGCTGGCTATGAACCAATCACATTTGCTGGCAAGAGGTCTTAATTCATCAACAGATGAAAGCAGATGACTGATATCGGTAACACTTAAGGATTTGATTGCATTTTCCTTTTCCTTGGCCAAACGATAGTCATGAACGGTTTTGATGAGACTATTGGTCAGATCATTGCGTTCTGACTCATCGATGCGAATAGTAATGTTCTTGGCATACATCTTGCCAATAGCCAGGGCCTTATCATGGATTCTTCTTGATTCTTCATCAGAAATGCCCTGGATATAGGATAAGCCTCCTCTTTTGGTTTTCTTCAGGACTTCAGCAATAGTGTTGATGCCATTGTTCTTTAATAGTGAAACCTTGAAGCCACTCTTATCGGCATTGATTTCTTCAATATCCACATCCTTTAAGGCAATTGAGGTCAAAGCATTGACAATGCGATCAACAACCTCTTTCACTGCCTGGCCTGTTTCCTGCTTTCTCTTTTCAACAGCCTTTAGACAATCAATAATCTCATTGAAAGCTGCTGGACTTTGATATTCCAGATCATCTTCTCTTTTAATACGCTTATTGGTTAAGCGATATAACACTTCAAAATACCAGTCATAATTCTTCTTATAGTCATTGAGGACATCAATATTATCCATTTCCTGCATAGCAATATTGGCTTTCTGGAGATAATCCTGCTTTAAAATGCCAGATAGTTCATTGATGGCATCAACACCCTCGCTCTTTTCAACCATATTGGCCAATAGATAGGAAATGCCATTCTTAAACATGATTTCCGAGCTCTTGATAAGCCGGGGGATTTCCTGATATTGGACATATAAGGCTTTGGCGTCGTTATGATGAGGATACTTCTGTTTTAAAACAGCAATCTGTTTGATGGTATCCAGATCATATTGCCTTTCATTGAAGGTTACTGTCCCATTTTTCATCAATTCGTCAATTCTTGAATGATCATCAAGATGACTCATCATCTGCCTATCAAAATATTTCTCAAAGGCATAACGGACATTCTCGCATTGGACTTCAAATTCATGGAGGTAGTTGCCTAAGGCTTCATGCTTTTCCCCTAAAGCCTTAGTCATTTTCCTGATTTCTTCTAGATTATTTCTGATATCTTTTTCACTTAGCATACTTCAATTCTAATACAAAAAGCACCGCTTTTGGTGCTTATTGTCCCTTCCATTCCCTAAGCGTCTGCCTAATAGCCGGAAGTATATTATCCTGTTTGGTAAAAATGGTCAAATAGCCCTTTAGTGACTCCGCTTTCTCCTTTAGTGGCAATGAATTGGCGGCCACAAAGATCTTGGATTTGCCCTTGCCATTCTTGGCTTCCTGGATGAGATTTGTACAGGCACTATTACCATCCAAGGCTATGAGGATGGAATTGCCTCTTTCAAAGATTTCATAGTTGAAGGACTTGTAGATGCCCATGCCGCTTTTCTCAATGGAGATATGGACATTAATGCCGCTGTCCATCAGTTTCTTTAGTTCGTACCGGCTTAAGACTGCTGGCACAATGGCAAAGAATTCAAACTTGTCCCGGCATTTATCATAGAGATATTTCTCATAGGAATTGAGCTTATGGCCAATGACAAAGTAGCAGTCAGCACCACTTAAGCCATCCACAAAGGAATCAATCAGATCAGTCTCATGATTGGTCATTCTGGTAAAGCGCTTGTCAGTATTGAAACTGCCACCAGCTAGGACAATTGGAATCTTGTCCTTTGGGAAGTCCTTGTACTGGTCCTTGAGATATTCTTCAGCACTATATTGGTCAAGAATGATTGCTGCTGAAGCTGATTCCTTTGGCATATATTCATCAATCAGTCTTTCATAATGTTCAAAGACATTGGTTTTCCGATAGTTGAGATGGGTCTTGTATTCAAAATCAGCCTTGCCAATCTCCATAATATACTGCTCCGTCTGGCGCATCTGTCTCAGCTCTTTAGGACTTAATTCCAATAAAGTATCAAGAGCCAATTGTTCTTCAATGGAATCAGTGCCATACATGCCGCAACCATCAGAACCCTGGACACAATAGATGCCTTCATCAAGATATTTCCTTAATGGGTGGTTTCTTAAATCATTGAGGTTATTAAGGCGAATATTGGAAGTTATCTGGAATTCCAGGACAACATTATTCCTTCTGATCTTTTCAATCAGTTTTCTTCCCTTATTGCTGGCAAGATTCTCGGTATATAAGCCATGTCCCAATCTGATCGGTGGCACCCCTTGTCCCTCGCTTAATGAATCCAGAACCAGGTCAATGGATTTGGAGACATTGTTCTTCAAGGAATCGTTCTCACCAGCATGGATCCTGATAATGAAACCAGGATAGTCCAGATTGATTCTGACCATTTCCTTAATGGCATAGGATACTTCTGAAATATCATTGATTTCTTCACCAATAATGTCACAGCCTGCAACATAAGGGTCAGAGGCAATGGCCTTGATAACTGCCACATTTTCTCTTAAATAGTCTTCAGGTGTGGATTGGTCCTTGATGATTGTCAAAGGTATTCTTCTAATGCCGGCTAAAAATCTGATCATGACACCTGTTTCCTTATGAATAGCTGGCATACAGGCATGGATTTCCTTTAACATGGCAATTGCTGCCTGCGGTTTGACTAAAGTAGTATCAGTCATTTCCACATATTCAATGCCCTTGGACTGATAGCTTCTGGCAATCCACAGCATCTTGTTCTGGAAGAGGGAGAAGTTTCGATAGTTGCGATCTTCATAGTCGTTGCGCATTCGCATTAGGAAAGCCCTGATATCATCAGATGGCACTTCATCATAGATGGCTTCCACATGATAGTCACTTGCGACTCCCTTAGTAAAGACATAGCGATAGAGATAGACCTTCTCAAGATTGGTAAAGACTGCCTGACCATCCTTCAGGATTGATAAGGAAGCCCTGATCTTATGGATATTATCCTGGGCATTGGTAATATTGCCTAGGATCAGATCGGCAAAGTTGATAAAAGTATTGTCGTCTATTCTTCTTTGCAGATACTTGCCCGTCAAAGGACTGTTGGCATAATCCTTAGCTACTTCCGCTCTTTTTTCTTCCAGCATCTTTTCCTGTCTTGAATTGAGCTTGAGCTTGAGCTTCTTGACATAATAATATGGATATCTGATCTGATGATGGATGCCCAAGGCAATGAGAATATCAGGCGAAAGATTGGCATTCATATGGGTATGAAGATCAGTGCGGAATTTGATATTCTTTGGGATATAGGTTTTGACAATTGTCTTATGAATATCCAGTCCATATTCCTTGGTCTGTGACATCAAGGTCTTCATTACAGCCGGAATTGCTGCCTTGATATCAACATGGCCATCCAAATAGATGTCAGCAATCTTGATATCCCTGAATCGCAGCTGATAGACTTCACGATTGGATGAAGTCACAAAGCAGGGAATCTCATCCTTGACATAGAAGAGACCATTTTCATCAGCAGAGAGCTTTAATCCCGCAATCTTAGCCAAATTCCTGATCAGATTCCCACTGGAATGGTTAGGTGTTTTCAATGTATAAAAGACCTGATCAAGGTCACGATACAGGGTGATGAGAATATCCTTTTCCTTATCCAAATAAAAGTGTCCAATGTATATCATATTTAAAGCATACCATGTGATGCCAATCCTAGTCACAAATCAATAATGAAAGATTCTTATGAAGCTTAGAAAAAGCCCGCCTTGCTTTATGGCAGGTGTTCATAAGAAGTGATAATATGGAGTCGATTAGAACTGCAAATCGGAATTTGTTGAAGAGGATGTGAAGATGAAATTCAAATATACTGTATTAATTGGAATCACCTTTGGTATAGTAGCAAATTTTTTAGGTGGAATTGTATTCCCAAGCCTGTTAGGAACATATGGCATTGGTTTAGGAGCTTTAGCAGCATGCTGTGGCTGTCTTTTAGGATATGCTGTTGATAAGAAAAAACAATAAAGAATAATACAAAATCAGAATTTGCGAGAAAGGTAATAATATATGATTTATATAAAAGAAATGGACAAATCATGCTTTCAAATCTACGATACTATTTCGATGAATGTGGATGTTCATACTATATATGATGTTAAAAGAATCGATAGTGGTTTAGGTGGATTTAGTTTTGACGAGGTAGAGGTTGAACCATATATAAAAGATTTAAGTGTGTATGAACGTGCTACCGAATATGAGGCAAATTTTGATATTAGAAATTGGCGTTTCTATATGGCATTTGATGATGAGAAACCAATAGGAGCAATGACTATTGCTGGAAGAACCCCTGAATTGAATATGCTTTCTGGTCGAGATGATGCATGTATTCTTTGGGATATTAGAATAATAGATAGATATAAGCATCAAGGAATAGGGCAGAAATTATTAGACATGGGTATTCAAGAAGCAAAATCAGATGGTTATAAGCAAATGATAATAGAATGTCAAAATAATAATGTGCCTGCGTGCAAGTTTTATCATAAACAGGGAGCTTTGTTATCAAAAATTGATATGTATGCATATTATCATGAGGAAGCTTGTAAGGATGAAGTTCAATTCATATGGTATTTGGATTTAGATAAATAATCTCAGTTTATAATGATAGTAAAAAATACCAATTTAGAATTAGACAAATTCAAGTTTCGTACTATAGAAGCGTAGATAATAGATGATTATCTGCGCTTGTTTCATAATAAGGGATACAGATGTCCTGACGAAATTCAAGTAGGGATATCAGAAGATACTCCCGTCGATAAACAGTCAGCCACCCCCTTATTATTATACTCGATTAAGCAGGTTGATACTGCTATTATAGCAGCTGTCGTGTCACCAACGAAAATGAGTTTAATAAGTGCGGATGGTCGCTATCTGTTAGACACATTCAAGGAGGTGTTTTTTTATTATGATCAGTGTTGGAATCGATGTGTCAAAGGGAAAGAGTACTGTATGTGCCATCAAGCCATATGGTGAAGTCCTGATGACACCAAGAGACTTCAAGCACACCAAGGATGATCTGGACTCTTTAGTCAAACAACTCAGCCGGTTCAAGGAAGAGATCCACATCATCATGGAAGCCACGGGTAACTACCATCTGCCCATCTACCGGTATCTAAAATCAAAGGATTATATGATATCAATCATCAACCCATTGGAGATGAAGAGATACCGCTGCCAGGTAATCAGGAATCCAAACACTGACAAAATCGACTCGATAATCATTGCACAATACGGGATTGATTACTGGTACAGGTTCAAGCCAAATGACGATATGGAAGAAGGACGGCAGGAACTCAGGCTTTTGGGAATCCAATATACACAGTTTATGAAGACAAGGGTGATCCGCTGTCAGGCTCTATTTGAAATTCTTGATCGGACGATGCCCGGTGTTTATGGCCTATTAGACGATTTTAACCGCAATAACGGCCAGGATAAGCTCTGTGATTTCGCGGAGAAGTACTGGCACAGCGACAATATCACGAAGTATTCAGAGAAAGTATTCATTGAAAGATACAATTCCTGGCTAAAGAAAAAGGGATATCGCCAAAACGAGAAAGAAGCCCGCCAGCTCTATTCCGTCGCTAAGAACGCTATCCCAACACTTGATTCAAAGCTTCCCTCAACAAAACTATTGGTTCAGGAAACAGTGAATGTCTTAAGAGAAGTGGATTCTTCCCTCTACGACATTTTAAACCAACTGAAGTCCTTATCGAAAGGGATGCCGGAATATGAGACGGTTATGCATATGAAAGGAATCGGCGAAACACTGGCCCCTAGGTTCATTGCGGAGATCGGTGATCCCAGAAGATTTCACAGCGCCAAAGCTCTTATCGCCTATGCCGGGATCGATGCCCCGCCATATCAGTCCGGACAGTTTACCGGTACAAAAAGGCATATTTCCAAAAGAGGATCATCCAATCTGAGAAAGCTTGGCTATGAGCTGATGGATTCGGTCAATAAACACAAATCTCTGTATTCGGGAGATCCTGTATGCGAATACTTCATGAAGAAAAGAAACGAAGGCAAACCTTATCGTGTAGCAATGATCGCTGCTTTCAACAAGTTTCTAAGAATCTATCATTCAAGGGTATCCGAAGTCTTGAATGACTACGATAAAACAAAATAATCAGTATAACTGAAGGCTGAGCAGCACTGGTTTTAAAAACCAGATCTATTATCTGGCATTTGTGTCGTGGATTCACCGTTTAATTCAAATTGTCAAAATACTGCTTGACAGATATTAGCAGGTTTATCGGATTGCTTCATCATATCATACGGCTTCAATATATGCAAGAAAAGTCCCGGCAGACATTACTGCCGGGACTGAAACTGTTTTACGAGCACCCATCATTCCTGGGGTTCTTTGATGAAATCCGAAAGGTGATGGCATCGGAAAATGGGGTGGATGCATCCCTGTTTTCCTTCAACAGCC
>JAQXQU010000019.1 GCA_029101345.1 Erysipelotrichaceae bacterium
CTTTGACCTTATCGAGGATACAATTAAGATTTTGGAAGATGGAAATGCAGATCGTGTTGAAAGAGATCAGTACCACTATTATGAGAAGCCATTTGTCTTCCTTCGTGATGTCGATGTTGAACCTATTATTTTGGAAAGTGAAGAATTCTTTGATGATGCCAAGGTTAAATTTTAAGAAAAGAGATTAGAATTATGAAACTATTGGAGTTTGCAAGAGGAAGTGCCTTTTGGATAATTGATTCCCTTAAAGGGAAAAAAGTAAAATCTGCACTTGAGATTCTACATAATTGCGAGGATGGAGTTTGGAGTGAGGAGCAAGTTAGCACATATCAAGAGGAGCAAATTCAAAAATTATTGTCTCATGCGAAAGCAACGGTTCCGTTCTATGTGGATCAAGATGATACGATTTTAGAAAATTGGCCTGTTGTAAATAAAAACATCCTTCGTTCTAATAGCAATAGCGTTCTCTCAAACAAGTATAAGAAAGAGAATTTAATTGAAATGTCTACTAGTGGTTCAACAGGTACTCCGTTTACCTGTTGGCAGGATAGTAATAAAAAGAAACATGTTAATGCAGAGACGCTATACTATAATGGTCAGATTGGTTTTTCAATTGGAAGAAGGATTATTTACTTGAGATCAGTCGTATCTGAAGTACAAAAAAGTAATTTTCAGCAGTTTGCACAAAATATTTATCTATTAGATTGTAATGATTTGAGTGATAACGCAATTAAAGAAAAACTGAGATTTATCGTTGATTATTCAAAAGGATGCGGTGCAATGGTAATGGGATATGCATCAACGCTGACTGCTTTCCAGAAATATTTTGATAAATACGGGTATGATGATGTAGAGGGAGCAAATGTCTATGGAGTAGTTAGTGGTTCTGAAATGCTTTATGATGCAACTAGGCTGTCTATGGAAAAAGCATTTAATTGCAGATGTGTATCGAGATATGCCAATGAAGAAAATGGTTTTTTAGGGCAAGACAGTGAAGAAAACAATATTTTCCTGATGAATCGTGCTGACTATTTTGTGGAAATACTAAAAATGAATTCCGATGAAGTAGCTGAAGTAGGAGAAGTTGGAAGAATTGTTGTGACTGATCTATATAACTATGCAATGCCAATGATTCGTTATGATACAGGTGATGTGGGTGCCAGAGTCAAAGTGATTCATAATGGTATTGAAAGATATGCAGTAGGTTCATTTGGCGGTCGAATTGTTGATTCTGTAAAAGATTTTAAAGGTGATCTTGTTTCGCCTCATTCTATTACTAATCTTATGTGGAAATATAAGAATATCAAACAATTCCAGTTTGTTCAGAAAGCAAAAGGAAAATATCATCTTATTATAAATGCTCAGAAAGCTGAGGTAAATGAAACTGAATTAATACATGATTATAAGAGGATTTTTGGTCAAGAATCCGACTTTAGCGTATCTTATTGTGATGATATTCCTGTTTTGGCTTCTGGCAAACGCAGATATATAGTTAATGAAAGTACTGACTGACAGGAGAGGAATAAATGCTTGTTTTAGGAGATTTAGCATGTCCAAATAGTAAATGTGCAAATTTGTTGATATCGGATATGCAGAGATATGATTTGTTTAGAGACAAAATAATACTATGCAATTTAGAGGGAATGATTAGAGATGACGAGCCTTATTTTGATGAGAAACTCTTTAATCATTCGAAAGTTCTTGATGCTTTTGAAAGTACAAAAACAGTATTTTCAATAGCTAATAATCATACTTATGATTATCCTGAACAAATTGAAAATACAGAAATTCTCCTAAAGCAGAAGGGATTTTATTGTAATGGTGTATTTAATAGGGATATTGTTCCGACGATAATCCAAGATGGTAATAGTACATTTGCAATTTTTACACATTGCTGGAGAGTATATACCGAAACAAATCCAAATAATGAGAATAGAGTAAGAATAACAGATTGTTCATATGAACAATTTTTAAATACAATAGTAGATTTTATACATAAAAACCCAAATATGAAAGTAATTTGTTATTTTCATTGGAACTATGATTTGGAAATACTACCTTTTCCTGCGTATAGAAAATTGTCTCATCAGTTGATCGATGCCGGCGTGTTTGCTGTAATTGGAAATCATGCACATGTTCCTCAAGGTGGAGAAATGTATAATGGACATGTAATTGTTTATGGTCTAGGCAATTTTTATATTCCGTCAGGATATTTCTTTGATGGAAAATTGTCTTATCCTGAACAATCAAAAAAAATGATGGTGTTAGAGCTATCAGAGGATTCTAATGAAGTGCTTTGTCATTGGTTTTTGACTGATGAGCAAGAGAGTCTTCGGTTGATTAAGACTGAAAAATTCGTTGATGGAGATATGATAACCCAATATTCCCCATATAGAAAGATGGATGATAGAGAGTATCTTAAATTCTTTAAGAAAAACAGGATTAAACGGAGATTAGTTCCAGTATTTACGAACTTCCAAGGGTTTTCGTATTCAATTAAAGAATTTGCAGCAATCTATAGAATTAAGGTTATTAAGAAAATAAAACACTAACGGCAAATAAAGGGAAAAGCGTATGAAAGTAATATTTTTATCTATTAGTTATTCTGAGAATGATCATATAAGTTTCTATGAAGAATTGTTGCAAGAGTTTGTTTCAAATGGGCATGAAGTCTTTGTTGCTTGTGCAAGTGAAAAACGAAAAGGAAAAAATACAGAGGTTGCAGATGAACGAGGAATTCATGTATTGCGAATCAAGACTGGTAATATAACTGGAAATGTTAATATAATCGAAAAAGGTATCGCAACTATTATGATTGATAAACAATTTCAAAAAGCTATTGCCAGATATTACTCAGATGAAAAGTTTGATTTGATTCTTTATCCAACTCCACCTATTACATTAGTCGGAACAGTGGCGTACTTAAAGAAAAATTGTGATGCTACTAGCTATCTTTTACTTAAGGATATTTTCCCTCAAAATGCTGTAGATCTCGGAATGCTAAGTAAAACAGGAATAAAAGGAATAATATATAAAGCATTTCGAAGCAAGGAAAAAAGGTTATACAAAATTTCAGATTACATCGGATGTATGAGTCCTGCAAATGTAGACTATGTATTAAAACATAATAGTTTTGTAAAAAAGGAGAAAATCGAGG
>JAQXQU010000020.1 GCA_029101345.1 Erysipelotrichaceae bacterium
GCATTTTGGTGGAAACACCTAACATTATCAAAGAGACAAATCAGGGATACAGCTCCTATCGTATCGTTGATGAAATGCTGTCTCACCGGGAAATTCAGTGCGTTGGCGAAATTAATTCCGATTTGGTCTATTCATTGATCATGCAGCTTCAGTATTTACAGCGTGAAGATCCTAATGCAGAAATTACGATGTATATAAACAGTCCGGGAGGTGAGGTGACCAGTGGACTGGCTTTATATGATGTAATGCAAGCAATCTCAGCACCGATGCATACGGTATGTGTGGGAATGGCTGCCAGTATGGCGTCTATTTTATTTGCTGCAGGTGATCGAAGAGAGATTCTGCCGCATGCGGCAGTCATGATTCACGATCCATTAATTCCGAGCGGTGTTGGTGGAAGTGCTCTTAAGCTTAGGGCTTTAAGTGATGATCTTATGAGAACAAGAACACTTATTGCAGAGATTCTTTCAAAGCACAGCGGGCACGATATAGAAGAAATCTACAATAAAACCGCAACAGATACCTATTTTTATGGCCAGGAGGCTGTAGACTATGGTTTGGCTGACAACGTTATTACAAGTATATAAGGAGGGATTTCATATGGAATCTAAGAGATATTTAACAAACGGTTACACAATTTCAAACAACACATGGGAAACCAGACTTAACAACAATGATCTGATCTGTGGCGCAACAGGCTGCGGAAAGACCAGAGGTTATGTTGTTCCTAATATCAAGATGGCACAGGATAGCATGATTATATGTGACACCAAAGGAATCCTTTATGGTGAACATGCGGTAGATTTAAGAAAGAGAGGGTATAAAGTTTTCAATATTGATTTTGTTTCAGACAGCAGTCCATGCGGATATAATCCGCTTAGATATATCAGAAAGAATAAATTGACCGGACAGTATCGTGAGGATGATATCCAAAAGATTGCAGAAGTAATGTGTCCGATCGAAAACAGAGATGATATATTCTGGGACCAGGCTGCAAAAATGTTTCTAAGTGCTTTGATTGCATTTACGCTTGAGGCATATCCTGAAGAATATCATACATTTGATACAGTTAGAAAATTGTCTGTGATGCTCGGAAAGACTTATCCAGGTGCGGCGGAACAAGTCGATTTAGTACAGCGTAAGGAAGTAAGAGATTGCTTTACCAGGAAATTCAGGTATATTACTGATACAGTGAATGAGAACGGTGAAGACGTATACCTTATGGATAAATGTGATATCGTCAAAGCGGTAAAGAATGCAACAACCATACCATATACATTTGTTACAATGCTACACGAACACAAAAAGAGGCATCCTGATTCTGTCGCGGTGAAAATATATGATACTTTCAAATGCATAGCAGATGCAGAAAAAATGTATGCCTCAATACTTGGTGTGATCGCGGAAAAACTGAATTTCCTAGTCAGTAATGAGCAGATTGCGCTGTATAAGAACAAACGTCAGATTATGTTTGATACGTTTGGAAAACGTAAAATTGCACTGTTCCTGACTGTTAGTGATACGGACAGAACAAAGGACAAGCTTGTGAATATGTTATACACACAAGCTCTTGATACACTTGTAAGAAGTGCAGATAATGATTTCAAAGATCATAGATTAAAGGTGCCTGTGCGTTTTATATTAGATGATTTTGCGGCAGGTTCGATTATTCCGGATTTTGATAATATTATCTCTGTTATTCGTTCAAGAGAAATCTCTGTTAGTATCATCATTCAAAGTATCTCACAGCTTTATGACAAGTATGGTGAGTATAAAGCTGCAACCATTCTAAACAACTGTGATCATATGATATATTTGGGTGGCCAGGATATTGCAACCGCAGAATACGTGTCAAAACGAACCAATAAGACTCTTTCATCTATTATTGAGCAGCCGCTCAATGCAACCTATCTTATTGAAAGAGGCAATAAGGCAATATTTTTACCAGGTAAAGAAACTACAACTATGAAGAAAGGTGGAATGGAATATGACAGATAAGAAAATAATAAGTGATTCAATTAATAATGCACCAGAGAGTGTGAAGTGCTGTTTGGAAGACTGCGTACACAGAATAGAAAGAGAAGAAGAGCGTAACGGAGCGTTTGCTTCTATAGATGATTTCATTGATAGAATGCTAAATGCAGATATGGACATACATGCGTTCAGTATTATTGGAGAGTATCTCACGATTACTTTCCCTGGAAATGGAAATGCAAGTATGCTTCGTGCGGTAATTGCGCTTCGAGGGCTGGATCCGGATTATGCGATACTGCCGGAAATTGAAGTATATGCCAAGAATTATGAAGCTGAGGACGACGATGAAATACTTCCATTTGATTAAGTAAGGAAAGAAGGTGCATTTATGGAAAAATATATATACGCTGTTCGAAAAGGCCGCAGATCTGGGATATATGCAGATTGGAAAGATTATTATGAGCAAATATCCGAACTGTCGGATGCAGAGTCTCAAAAATTTATGTACCAGGAAGAACTTGAGGAAGAAGATGAAGAATTCCCTTATAGCAAGGCTTGGGCAATTCGTAAAGCAGAACAGTATATACAGCAGACAAAATATGTGGATATGAGTGAGATACTGCATCAGAAATTATGGATAAACGACGAACTCAGAATGGGTTCGCCATGGTTGGATGCGATTCTGTCTATAGCAGGAAGAGGAACTCCGCAGATATCCGGAGG
>JAQXQU010000021.1 GCA_029101345.1 Erysipelotrichaceae bacterium
GTTTCTGCTATGCTTTCTGCCATGCCTTACAGGCAGAATATTGCTGGCTATCTGTTTGATGAGGCCTGGTGGTACATGGCCTTTTCTTTTTATGCACGATCTGATTAGCTCTACAGCTGCACTCACATTGACCTTATAATCATCTTTTCTTCTGATCTCTTTGCTGATTTTGCTTTCATTGATGCGATTGATCATTATCATCGAGATGTTGAACATGATGAGTTTTGCCCATATCTCCTGCATGAGGAAGTCTCTTTTTACAGAGTGGGTCCTGTTTAGATCAGCCGCATATTTGAGGTGTCTGTACGATACCTCTATGTTCCATCTGCGCATATAGAGATCCTTTATTTCTTCTTTGGGGAACTCATCCCTGTCAAGATTGGTGATTATTGATTCATATTCTTCCTTGTTGCCATCCATTCTTATTCTCACCACTCTGAATCTCATTTCATAGAAGTGGTTATCCGAATCAAGATAGTCACAGGTCTGATTGGACATCACCGTTCTGTACTTGTCCTTGTTTTCCCTGATGAAATTTGTTTGCTTGTTGGTCAGAATGATTGAAACATCTTCATCAAATTCCCCTTCTTTTCCTTTGAAGTAATTTTTAAGAATGGATGTTGCGCTGTTTATGTCCTTTGATCCGATCAGATACTTATGGCCATGTTCCTCTAGGTGTGCCATATTGTTGTAGGCCGCGTAATAGCGGTCGGCTATAAATATGGCCTTGTCGCCTTCATAGCGGTCTGACATGGCTACAAGCGCTTCGTTTTCATTCGTTTCCTTTTGTTTTTGGATGACACAGCCAACATACCGGCCATTAAGAACGTCATATTCGCAGTTTATATGCAGCATGTATGATGGTACAGCGTTTTCTCCGTTTGATTTCCTGCTCGCATCATCCTTTTTGTCTTTGGCTATGCTTAGGTCAGAGCCGTCAACTGCCAAAAGCCTGTATCCCTTGTATTTCCTTTTGCATGGATATGCCTTGTTGATGAGATCCATTACCTGAACAAAGGCTTCCGGCTTGATCTTGGCTCTTGACTGGATAAATCCCGATGGAGTTACGGAAAGCGTTTCTTTGTCATTGAAATATCTGCTCATCTCAATCGGCAGGGAATCGCTCCCAAAGGATATTACGGTTTTCATGGTATCCCTGAAGCTGGTCTTTCTGCCTTTTCTTGTGAAACAGGAATCATCATTCAGAATATTCCTTTCATATCTTTCATTGAACACTTTATCTATCTTATGATTCAGGGAACTTAGCACATTAGAGACTATATTGCTCTTCTCAGACATAATTTCGGCCCCCGATCCTACTATGTACACAGCATGGATAGACATCAGAACCAGAGTGTCTTTCTTTCAAATATCCACACAGCCCTTTCTTCACAATGTGCAAAACAGTAACTGTCCGGTAAGTTTTGAGTTTAGGCTTCATTTTGTTTTTCCTCCTGCCTTCACTTTCTTACCGTCAGCGCCTTGTGAAACAAGGCGCCCGATCTCACATATTTTGTCAAGTATTATTTGGAAATTTCCTCAAAAAATCATCAAAATAAAAAAGGTATATGTAATGTTTTACATATACCTGCGTCACTCAGAGTTTGATAAATAATTAACTAAATGACATTAGGCGCAAGCCTCTTTTGTCATGCCCTAAGTTTCTTAAAATCCCTTTATTAGACCAATCTGATTCTGGAAAGGAAAGCCCTATGTATCAAGCATCAATTGATAAGTTTATGAAAACGGAATCATTCAATCCATGTCCCGTAAAAGATATTGTTATGATAATTCAAAAATGGAATCATTCTTTGGCGTTTTTAAAAACGAAATATCATAGCTTAGAGTCGGCTTACAAATCGTATTAGATATTCTCATTGACGATTTGTGAGTAAATGTATTATTTCAATAACGACAGGATTCGGTCCAAAACAAAATGGAAGTTTCCTGCATAATAAAGAAAAACACCCATATGCATGTACTGAATTTCAAAGAGATACAGTATAACAAATTAAAAAATACATATACGTCTAGGAAATTGGGCACATGCCAGATTTTGGGATTACTTCAGTCAGTCTCCTTGTTATGCCTTAATAGACCTTATTGCTTTAGATTGCTATTAAGCAATTAACGATTGTATAGATGATGCCACAGGCAAACATCGTTAGAATAGGTTTCAACTTGAATTTCCTTATGCCAATAAGTGCAGCCATGAACAGCAATAATGACAGATAATTGGCATTTTCAAGAATAACAGCGCCGTTAAAGACTACGCTGATCAGAATGGAAAGGCCAGCTGATGCGATCATAGCAACTACTACTGGTCTTAGTGATGAGAGGATATTGGTCATGAAGTCCATCTTCCGATATTTGAAATATAGCAATACCAGAATGGACACAATGAAGATTGAAGGAAGAATGCAGCCGGCAGTAGCAATAATAGCCCCAGGGATACCAGCAATTCTGATACCAACAAAGGTTGCGGAATTGACAGCAATAGGACCAGGTGTCATTTCTGCAATAGTAATAAGATCAGTGAATTCGCTCATGCTGATCCAATGAAAGCTATCCACAACCTGGCTTTTGATGATTGGCATGGCTGCATAGCCACCACCGATGCTGAAAAGTCCAACCTTGATAAAACTTAAGAAGAGATCTAATAGAATCATGATTTCCTCCTTGCTAGTGCTGCTCTGAAAATGCCGATGACTAGAGCCATGATAATAATGGCAATGACATTGATGTCAAAGAAGAAGACAAGCACGAAAGCCACAAGCATCAGACAATCATTAAAGAAGGAATGGCCTTTAATCACATTATGTCCTAGATTTATTACTACATCAAAGATAACAGCAGCTACTCCGGCTTGCATGCCTTTTAGGAACAAAGCCACAATCCTATTGGTTGCAAGTACACTATAGAAGAAGGAAACGGCAGTCAGGATTAGCATAGGTGGAATAATAGTACCTAGGACAGCCACAATCATGCCGATAAAGCCTCCTACCTTCCAGCCAACAGCAATTGCTGAATTGACAGCGATAGCTCCTGGACTTGATTGGGCAATAGCTATGATATCAAGCATCTCCTCTTCATCAATCCATTTGAGATCATCAACAAAGCGTTTCTTCATTAATGATGCAATGACAAAACCACCACCAAAGGTGAAGGCACTAATATATAAGGTACTGACAAATAGCTTTAAGAGACGTGATTGATTGCTTTTCATTACGCCATAAGACTAACATAAAGGAATTGGATTGGCAAAGGCAGGTAAATAAGGCCAATAAGCAGTATGATTTGCTTAATAGTCCATAAAATAGGACTAATCGGACATTTTACTGTTTGAATATTGAATGATAATGCTATAATTTTGAGTGAAATGATTGAAAATTGATTGGAGTAACTATGGGATATAAGGAAAGAGAAGCGAAAATACTGGAATTATTGGACCTGGATGGATCATTGACATATCTGCAATTAAAGGAATCATTGGACGTTTCAGAGGCCACTGTTCGAAGAGACCTGGAGCGAATGGATAAGGAAAAGCTTCTTGTCCGTTATTGGGGTGGTGCTAAGAGGAGCCCTGAAAGAGCCGTTCGGACTAGAAGCATTCTTGATGGTATCATTTCTGATGAACTGCGCTGGATAGGAGAAGTTGCTGGCGGAAAGGTGAAAGGCAATGAGTTGATCTTCATAGGTTCAGGCTTATCAACTTTGACAATGATTGACTATATTGAGGAAACCGATCATCTGACAGTGATAACTAATGGCATTCCACAGCTTGAAGCCTGCAATCGCAAAGGAATCAAAGCCTTTCTGCTTTGTGGCTTCCTAAAGGAATATAGCCGGGCTGTAGTTGGCAAGCAGACAGTAGAGATGTTGAAGGGCTATCACTTTGACAAAGCCTTTCTTGGTGTCAATGGCATCAGTGACGACATCTGTTTTCTATCAGGTGATGAATATGAATATGACATCAAGAACATCTCGATTGCCAATTCCAAGGAAAGCTATGTCTTAGCTGCTCATAATAAATTCCATCGAACTGCCATGTACTCATTAAGCTATAAGCAATGTCGCAATACTACAATCATCTCTGATAAGCCAATGTTCAAAGCAGAGGGCTGGAAAAAGGAAAATAGAGCATATAGTTTAAAGGTTGCGGAATAATCAATCATAATTCAATCAATTTGAATGAAATTTGAATGAAATGATTGACTGAACTAACAAGTAATAATATAGTTGGCTTATAAGAAAGACGTTACTTAATAATCATTATTAAGGAGGGGGAAACATGAATGGAATTCTAAACTTCCTGCTTAACCAGCTTCTTACTAAGCCAGTAATCCTGATCGGTATCATGATTATGGTTGGCTACATTCTGCAAAAGAAGACAGCAAGCAAGGTTATTACAGGTACTATCAGCGCTATGGTTGGTATCCAGTTGGTCATCTTTGGAGGCAACCAGTTCTCTAACACATTCAAGCCAATTGCTACTGCTATTGGTGCTAAGACAGGCCTATCAGCATATATCATGGACTCTTATGCCATGAAGGCTACTACTCAGACTGCTCTTGGTGATCGTTTCGCTTACATGGGCTATGTCTTCCTGATTGCCTGGTTTGTGAACTTTGTCCTTGTCTATTTCGGCAAATATACAAAGGCTAAGGGCATCTTCCTAACAGGTAATGCTGGTACTGCTCATTCACAGGCTATTCTTTGGCTAGTCATCTCATATCTGACACCAACAATCATGCCAGCAGTTATCATCTCCGGTGTTCTTGTTGGTATCTATTGGGCATATTCAACGACATTGGCTGCACCAGTCATTGATGAAGTAACTAATCATGGTGGCTTTACTGTTGGTCATAACCAGCAGATTGGTATTTGGTTCTTCGGCAAGATTGCTCATCTGTTCGGCAATCCTAAAGATGACTGTGAAAATTTGCAACTGCCTGGTATTCTTTCGGTCTTCAATAACAACATCGCTGCTATCTGTATCATCATGTGGATCTTCTGTGGTATTGCCATGGCACCTCTGGGTGTCTCTGGTATCCAGGAATTAGCTGGCAAAGATAACTGGCTCTACTACATGATTATGATTGGTATCAACTTCTCACTTGATATGACTATCCTGTTGACTGGTGTTCGTATGATGTGCTCAGAAATGACCCAGGCTTTCAAGGGTATTCAGGAAAAGTTCATTCCAAATGCCATTCCAGCTATCGATGTTGCTGCAATTCTTCCATTCTCACCAAATGCTGCTACTTTAGGTTTCCTATTCACAACTATTGGTACAGCAGCTACAATTGTAGTGTTAGTATTATGCGGTGCACCAATTCTTGTACTTCCTGGCTCAACTCCGCTCTTATTCTCAGGCGGTCCAATTGGTGTCATTGCTAATAAGAAGGGTGGTATCAAGTCTGTTATCATCTGCTGCTTCCTGTTAGGTGTCATTCAGACTTTGGGTACAGTCTGGGCTATCAACCTGATGGCATTCCCAGAAGGTGCTGGCTGGTCTGGCATGTTCGACTTCGCTACATTCTGGCCTGCAGTTACTCAGGTTATGAAGTGGATCGGTGGCATTTTCCACTAATAGCAAACAAAAAACTATGGCGGGCATCTTTACGCCCGCCTTCTTTCTAGGAGGATACAATGGATAAAGTAAAAATTCTTGTTGTCTGCAATTATGGTATGGGTACAAGTACTATGGCAGAAATCGCTATTTCCAAGGCTTTGAAGGCTATCAATATCAATGCTGAACTTCAGCATACAGCTATTGGTGAGCTTGATGCATTAAGATCATGGGCAGATATCATCTGCATTTCCAAGAATCTTGAAGCAGCTGCTAATCTAAGACCTGATGAGCATGTAGTATCATTGGTCAATATCATGGATGGCCCTGGTATTGCTAAGGAAATCGCTGTTATTGTTGATGAATTCTTCCCTGGTGCAAGAGGATAACAATGAAAGCAGTCATAGTATTTTATGACAGCTTGAATAAACGCTATTTGCCACCATATAACAGCGAATGTGACACAATAGCACCCAACTTCTCACGCCTTGCAGAAAGAAGTGTCAAATTTGACAACAGCTATGTTGGTTCTATGCCTTGCATGCCAGCAAGAAGAGAACTGCATACAGGCCGTTATAATTTTCTGCATCGTGAATGGGGTCCTTTGGAACCATTTGATGATTCAATGCCAGAGATTTTGAGAAACAATGGCGTCTATACCCATCTGATCAGTGACCATCTGCATTATTGGGAAGATGGTGGTTCCAACTACCATACCCGTTATTCATCATGGGAATGTTTCAGAGGACAGGAAGGTGACCATTGGAAGGGTGTAGTTGGGGATGTAGCAATTCCACCGGTTGTCAAGGTTCCCCAGAATCAGCAAGGCAATGGCATTGCCAGTGGCTGGAAATATGACTGGGTTAACCGCAACTATATCAAGGTTGAAGATGATTTCCCACAGACCAAGACCTTCAATGCGGCCGTAGACTTTATCAGAACCAATCATGATAGCGACAATTGGCTATTGCAGGTCGAGACCTTTGATCCACATGAGCCTTTCTATGCTCCTAAGGAGTATCTTGATCTTTATCCTGAAGATTATGATGGCAAGCATTTTGATTGGCCAAGAGGCAAGAGCGATGAAACATCAGAAGAGATCAAGCATTGCCAAAGAAACTACAAGGCTTTGGTTAGCATGTGTGACCACAACCTAGGCAAGATTCTTGATGAATTTGATAAATACGATCTCTGGAAAGATACAATGCTGATTGTGGGAACAGATCATGGCTTCCTGCTTTCAGAACATGGCTATTGGGGCAAGAACAAGATGCCTTACTATGATGAAATAGCCAACACACCCCTTTTCATCTATGATCCACGTCTAAAGAAGTTCAATGAAACAAGAAATGCCCTAGTACAGATGATTGACTGGGCACCAACATTATTAAGCTATTTCCAGCAGCCAATACCTAAGGATATGCTAGGAAAAGACCTTTATGAGACGATCAAGGATGACAAGAAGGTCAGAGATTATGCTCTATATGGAACCTTCTCCGGTCAGGTGAATATCACTGATGGACATACTTGCTATATGTGTGGTGCTGTCAGTGGCAAGGAAAATGAAGTCTATAACTATACTTTGATGCCTAGCCATATGACAAGTCGCTTCTCAATCAAAGAACTGTCAAGTGCCGAATATGTTGATGGTTTCTCCTTTACCAAGGGACTAAAGCTTCTGAAGGTCAAGAGCAAGGACAAATATGGTGTTGCGCCATTTGGCAGTGCCTTATATGATCTTGATAATGATCCTAATCAGCTAAAGCCGATTGAAGACAAAGAGCTTGAAACCAGGATGAAGGAAGAACTTGTCAAGCTGATGAAGGAAAACGATGCTCCAAAAGAGCAATATGAACGTCTAGGAATAGAAATGGAGCACAATTAGTGCTCCATTATTTAATATATAAGGGATAATAATGATATGAAGCAGCTATCAGTACTGATAAAACCAGCAAGCAGCCTTTGCAATATGAAGTGCAAATACTGTTTTTATCTAGATGAAGCCAAGTGTCGTAGCCAAGACAGCTATGGCATTTTGCCGCTGGCAATGGCAGAAGATCTCATCATAAAGAGCTTTGCAAGACTAGATGATAATGGCACTCTTGCTATTATGTTCCAGGGTGGTGAACCTTTGCTTGCAGGCGTTGAGTGGTTTAGGGATTTCCTTGCCCTTGTTGACAAATATCAGGGACAAAAGCAGAAAGTCACTTATGGCTTACAGACAAATGCGACCCTTGTCAATGATGATTGGGCCAAGCTATTTAAGGAAAGAGGCTTTCTGATTGGCATCTCCCTTGATGGCTATCAGTCCAATATGGACAAATATCGCTATGATAAGAAACAGAAGTCTGTTTACCATTTGGTCATGAATGGCATTGGAATATTGAGAAAGCACCAGATTGATTTCAATATCCTGACAGTAGTTACCAAGACCTTGGCTAAAAATCCAGAAGGATTATTCAAGTACTACATTGATAATGGCATTGAATATGTGCAACTGATTCCTTGCCTGCCATCACTTAATGGCGATGGTGCCATGGATGCTGAAGCTTTGACTCCAGAGCTCTTTGCGTCATTTTATATTTCCTTCTTTGATAAATGGTATGAAAGCTTAAGGAAAGGTAAGTATCTTGATGTCAATCTTTTCAGTAATCTATTGGAAATAGCATCAAATCGTATGCCTTACCAGTGTGGCATGCTTGGGCATTGTTCTCCCCAATATGTTATCGAAGGTGATGGCAGTGTCTTCCCTTGTGATTTCTATGCTGTTGATCAATATCTGATGGGCAATATCAAGTGTAATGATTATCAGGAACTGGATTGTTCAAAAGGCAGGGAATCATTTATTAGTGAAGGCAAAGCCAAAAGAAAAATCTGCAATTCCTGCAGATTTGTAGGGATATGCAATGGAGGCTGTCGAAGACAGAATGTCTGTTACCTAAGAGATGATTATTGTGGATATCAGCTGTTCCTTCAGCATGCCTTCGATAAAATCATCTATTTAGCATCAAAAGGATATTAGAACTGCTATTAGTAAAGCTGATAGCAGTTTTTTAATGCGTAGGCAATGGCGTCATCATTATTATCCAAGGTGACAAATTCAGCTATATTCTTGATATCATCAATGGCATTACCCATGGCAACACAATGCTTAAATGCCTTAAAGACACTTTCATCATTCTCATTATCACCAAAGAAGATAACATCATCATCCTTTAATCCATAATAAGTAGAAAGAAAAGACAAGGCCTTGGCTTTGCTGGAATCAATAGGCGTAATGACAACAAGGTCTTTGCCACTGGCCATAACATTTACTGGCATCCCCTTTAATAATTTCTGATATTCAAGTTCAGTGCTTTTTGTATCATCAGTGATAATAGCCATCTGGAAGACATTGCTGTAATCATGCCAATTAGTAAAATCAATGACCGTAGGAAGAAAATGGTCTTCAGGGTTGGCAATCTTCCTGTTCAGATTCTCAAAGAAGGAAAGGCGGCAATGGCCCTTGGTAACTGCCATGAGATTAGGTGATTGCATCAGAAACTGATAGTTATGATTGATAGTATACTCAGCAGTCAGTCTTGCAATATTGCTATCAATAGTATTGAGATAGAGGATGGAATCCTTATTGAAATCATAGATCAAAGAACCATTGGAACAGATGACAGGACCTTCAATCTTTAGAATTCTAAGAAAGTGCTTGATTGATAGATAGTAGCGTGATGTGGCAATGCTGAAAAGATGGCCATTGTTTCTAATATGATCAATAGCTTCCAAATTAGCCATACTAATACTCTTATGATCATCAAGCAGTGTGCCATCTAGATCAGATACAATCAAATGTTTGCTAGTCATATAAGAATTATATCATTTAAAAAGAAGGGCCCCTTAAGCTATCAAACATCTTTTTCATGACTTCCGCTTTGCTTAAGCTGCTTCTGGACTAATGTTTTTTAATAGTCAATATCCTTTCCTTATTAATAAGATAAATGTCATAAGGCAAGGAAATTGTGATTAATGGAGTTTCACTCCCGAAAATTAAAAAATAATCTAATAATCTACAATCATGTTGCTGTAAAAGCTAGTATTTACACTCTCTCATTTAGCCTTTAAGGTCAAGTGTTATTAAAAAGAGAATAATCATTTGCAAAAGTTATCCTTTCACATAATCCCCATGAATGCTCTCTTTTATGGCTCTTATTGCCTTTTCTTGCATACTCAAGCCTTCCTGCTTGAAATTGATAACAACCTCATATTGAGTGTTTCCTATGGTGAACTCAAAGCTACCACCCTCGCTATAGTTTTCTTCAATGTTTTCTATATATCCTCCAATTATTAGAATAAAAAGGTGGCTGCAATATGTTTCATCATTGCACCCCACCTTTCATGGTTGCATATTAAATTGTTATTCCAATCCTTGACCATTACGATTATGTTTCTTGGTCTGCGGTTGCTCTTGCTTCCATAGTAGCAAATGTCTTAACAGATATAAGTTTCTTCCCTGCGTCAATTAAATCTGATTTTGCTTGCATAATTATCGCATTATTTTCTATTATTTTGCGATTTATATTACCTCGAATAGTATGAATGCTATTGGGAATATGACTCTCTTCAGGTCAATAATCCCGATTATGCCGGTGGTGCAAACGGCTTATCGCTAAACCAGTACAAAATAGTGTACGAAAGACTAAAGAGGGAAAACAGCAGATTTAGCTGCAAAAATCTAAAAGACCTTGAAGTTATGCTTAGTCTGGTTAATCATGAATAACGAATTTAGGTTCAGTCGCCCAAATAAGATTTAAGTAATCAAGAAGTGACTTTTACAGCCACTTCTTTTGACATTGCTCAACTTTGCATAATCTATTTTAAACATATTAAACCAGCAATTAGAATATTTAATAATTTGAAATAACACTAATCGGAATTTAGGTGCTTTTTCACTTGAATTTCGAAACTATTGCTAAAATGATAGCAAGAACATCCTATGTTGAGAAGCTTGCCAGTAAGCAATTGAAACGATAACAACTTAGAAGTTATCGATTTGTCAAATTCTGATACTATTTTACGTTGAAAGGAAATGAAAATGAAGATAAATAAAGAATACTGGAAATGGACAAGAGAACCAAAGAATTATTCAATCTCAGAGGACATGATTGAGATAATTACTAATCCGCATACTGATTTGTGGCAGCGTACCTATTACCATTTTAGGAATGATAATGCCCCTGTTCTTCAGATGAAAACATCTGAGAAATTCTTTTCTTTCGTAGTTAAAACTGAGTTTGAGAGCAAGGTGCGTTTTGACCAGTGTGGTATTGTAATGTACCTTGATAGCGAGAACTGGCTTAAGGGATCTATTGAATATGAGAACGAAGAATTT
>JAQXQU010000022.1 GCA_029101345.1 Erysipelotrichaceae bacterium
GATCATTAATCAATCATAAAAAAGGCACTGCTTAAGAACATCTGTTCATAAAGCAATGATATACTTGATATAGAGATGCATATTAGTCTTAATAATTGCATATGGAAAGAGGTTAATGATGTATAAAGAAGAACCTGTTTATGTCACAGGCCACCAGCATCCAGATGCCGATTCAATTGCTTCGGCCATAGGATATGCTTTCTTCAAGAAGGCCATGGGCATCAGGGCTATTCCGTGCCGCTTAGGCGATATCAATAATGAAACAAGATATCTGCTAAAGCGTTTCAACTTTGCTGAACCAATGCTGCTGACTGATGCCAGGAAGACTTTGGGAGAGATTGAACTTGATCCACCTAAATATATTTCACCTGAGACAACAGCACTTGAAGCAATTTCCATGATGGATAGCAGCGGTGTATCCTTGGCAGTCATTGATGAGAATGAGAAACTGGTGGGTTATGTTTCCAAGTCTGATCTGGCCAATATCGGATTAAGCGATACTGCGGCTGTTATTGAACTATTGAAACATACTCCGGTTGCAGATATGGTCAAGGTCATTAATGGACAACTGGTCTATGATGACAGCGAAGTCCATATCAATGGCAAAGTCTCCATTATTGCCCTAACCAAATCCAAGACTGAGAACTATGATGTCAAGGACAGGATCGTCATCGTCGGTGATGAAACAGAAGCACAGCTTGATCTGATCAGGAAAGGTGCAGGCGTCCTGGTGGTTGTCTGGGCTAAGGGCATTGATGAAAAAGTCTTGGCAGCAGCTAAAGAACACCATTGTCCAATTATCATCTCAGGTCATGGCACAATGAATACATCAAGATATATTCTCTTGTCTCCACCTGTCAAACTCTTCATGACAAAGAATCCAATGGCCTTTACCAAGGATACTTTGGTCGAAGAAGTTGAAAGAAGAATGCAGAAGACAAGATATAAATCATATCCAGTTGTTGACAAGAATGGCAAGTTTGTTGGCTATGTAACTCGTTATCATATCCTGGGCTATAAGAACAAGAAGATTATTATGGTTGACCATAATGAATTCTCCCAATCAGCCCGCTGTGTAGAAAAAGCCCAGATCATTGAAGTTGTTGACCATCACCGAATCAATGATTTTGCGACCAGTCAGCCGGTTTCCTTCCGTAATGAAATTGTTGGCTCTACCGCGACAATCATTGCAACTATGTTCAGAGAAAACCAGGTACCTCTTCCCAAGGAACTGGCAGGTCTTCTATTGGGAGCTATCCTCTCAGATACCTTGATGTTCCAATCACCAACTACTACTAAGAAAGATGAAGACACAGCTAATATTCTGGCAGCACTGGCTGATTTGGATATTGACACCTTTGGCAAGGAAATGTTTTCTGCTTCAGCAATGTCTACTAGCCAATCCATTCATGAGATGGTTGTCCAGGATATCAAATTCTATGATATCAATGGCATTCATACAATGATTTCCCAGATCATAGTCAATGATCCAAAGCCCATTACCAAGAGGGAAAAGGAACTGATTGCCGATATGGATGAACTTGTCATCAAAAAGGATCTGGACTTGCTAATAGTGGCTATTACATCAATCATCGAAGATGGCACAATCTTCTACACTGCTGGTGAAAAGGCCAACGCAGTCAATGATGCATTCCCTAATAGCAATAAGCATTTGATGCATAAAGGCATTCTTTCAAGAAAAGGGCAGATTCTCCCACGGCTTGTTGAAGCACTTGAAAGATAGATGATATCAGCAATTTAGAAAGGCATGATTTAGTTCATGTCTTTTTTATGGTCTTTATCCAAGCCGATGAGTTTTGCAATCAATAGTCAGAAGAGAGTAAAAGAAGTCTTGTTAGTACGGTTATAAAGTTATAAAAGTAATATGTTAAGTTAGATAAAAAATTAATAATAATTTTAAAATTGGTTATAAAAATATAAAAGAGTAGCAAAGATGGTAATAATTGGCTTAAATAGTAGTAAATAAGGTTAAAAATGGCAAAAAATGCCATTTTTTATAACCATTAGGCACATTATTGACCAGCAACGGCAGTTCAAAAAACACATTAATAACTTCATAATTTCCAACAATACAACCAAATAAAAATATAACCATATTGAATATATAACCGACTATATAACCACTAATGATTAAAGTATTAAGTGTAGAAAGGCAAGAGTCACTAGACAATCTTGCGACAAATGAGGAGGTACACTATGAAAAAGATGTACAAGACTACAAAGAAGATGTTAACTCTAATGCTGGTAGGCATGATGATGTTCACATTAATCAGAGTCAATCCAGTAATGCTTAGTGCAGAAGAAATGCCTGATGAAGAAATCACAGAAACAGTTGAGGAAAATGTTGAAGAAACAGAAGCAACTGTTGAAGAAGAATTGGAAGAAATAACAGTTGAAGAAGAAACTGTTGAAAATGAATCAGAAGAAGAAACAACAGAAGCTGAAGAAGATGAGGTTGTTGAAACAGATGAAGCCAATGAAGAAGAGAATGTTGTATTTTCTTCAAAGCAGAACAACGGCAAGAAGCCTGCTGGTCCTGTTTACTACAACAATCCAAATGTTGTAACAAGCATCCCAGCTAGTGCTGATGGTCCTTACTACACAACATTAAAAGGAAACAACAAGCATATCACAGTCCCTGAAATCTACCATACAGGTACTGATCTCTATGTCAGATTCCACAGCGATAGTGAAAGCAATGTCAAAGATTTTGTTTCAATCACTATTGGCAATACAACTTTCAATGAAATCCCTGCCTCACAGTGGAGAAAGATTGGCAAAAAATCAATGGAACTGATCATTAAGGTTTCTGATTCCAATAAAGTCTTGTTCAATCAGCTGATTGCCGATGGCCTCAGCATTGATTGGAAAACAACTGCTCCTGGCTTTGACCTCAATGGTGGTGAAATCGAACTTGACAAGAATGCTATCAGCAAGCGTTATATTGCAGAAGCTGGTGGCAGTGTTACAACAATCATTGAACAGCAGAAGAATGCATGCAATGTCAGCGGATGGACTGGATCAGTTGCAAGGCCAGCAGCAGGATATGAATTTGCTGGCTGGTATGATGAAAAAGGCACTTTAGTCTCTGAATCAGCAACTTTAATCCCAAATGATTGCCAGTCTGGCACTTATTATGCAAAGTTCAAAGTGCCTGCTCCTGAAGAACCAGAAGAACCAGTTACGCCAATCGTCAAGAAGGAAATTACAGTCACTGCAAACAGCATGGAAGTTACATATAACGGTCTAGAGCAGACAGTATCTGGCTTCAAGACTTTGAAAGTTGCAGTTGATGGCAAGACTTATGAAGTAAGCGGATTGATGGCAAGCGCTACTGGCAAGGATGCTGGAACATATCCAACAACCATTACTGGCACAGCGGTGGTTAAAGATGATAAAGGTATTGATGTAACAGCTGAATTTGATGTTAAGACTGAAAATGGATCTCTTGTAATCAAAAAAGCTCCATTGACCATCAAGACCGATTCTGCAAGCAAAGTCTTCGATGGCACTCCGCTTACAGCAGGAGGCTCAGTTGAAGGCCTGGTTGGTGAAGAAACAGTAACATTCAATACTACTGGCAGCCAGCTGAAGGAAGGATCAAGCTCCAATGGCTATGAACTGATCTTCGATTGCGCTGCCAAGAAGAGCAACTATGAACTGAAGGGCGTTGAAATCGGAACATTGACAGTGACTTTGTCTGATGTACTGTCTGTATCAGCTGCAAGCTACAATGGCACTTACGATGCAAGAGCCCATGAAGGATCAGCAACTGCCAATATCGCAGGTGCCAAGGTCGAATACAGCATCAATGGCACTGACTGGTCAGCAAGCAAGCCTTCAGTCAAGGATGCCGGCGAAGTCAAGTACCAGGTAAGAGCAAGCCTTGAAAACTACAAGACAGCATATGCTGAAGGCACATTGAAAGTAGCTCCTGCTCCATTGACTATCAAGACCGATTCAGCTAGCAAGACTTATGATGGCACAGCGCTTACTGCTGGCGGCTCTATAAGCGGCCTTGTCAATTCGGAAACAGTTACATTTACAATCACTGGTTCCCAGAAGATTTCAGGATCAAGCAAGAATACTTATGTCCTAGCATTCGACAAGACTGCTGATGCCAAGAACTATGAAGTGGTTGAAGAAGAAGTTGGCACCTTGACAGTAACAGATAGCGAAGAAGAAATTGTTGTTACAACAACTGGTGGCACTTTCAAATATGATGGCAATGCCCATAAGGCAAGCGTAGAAGTCAGCACGCTTCCAACAGGCTACAAGCTGGATAAGGCTGTTTCCAATGATGAAGCAACCAATGTAGCAGATGGCATTATCGATGCTAATTGCGATGAATTAGTCATCGTCGATGTTGAAGGCAATGATGTCACAGCTAAGCTCAATATCTCTTATGTAGATGACAAGATTGAGATTACTCCTGCAACACTTAAAATCAAGACTGACTCTGCAAGCAAAGTCTTCGATGGTACTCCACTTACAGCAGGAGGCTCAATTGAAGGTCTAGTTGGTGAAGAAACAGTAACCTTCAGAACAATTGCCAGCCAGACAGCAATTGGTTCAAAAACCAATGCATATGAACTGCTATTTGATAAAACAGCAATTGAAACAAACTACATCATCGAAGAAGATTTGGGTCTATTGGCAGTAACTGCTCCAGCAGTAACAGAAAATCCTGCAGCACCAACTCCTAATCCTATCGTCGATCCAACACCTGATCCACTTCCAGAAATTGAAGATGAACCAGTTGTTGAACCAGCTGAAGATGTCAATGAAGAACCAGTTGAAATAATTGAACCAGAAGTAACACCAGAAGTTGGTAATAGCTCAGCTTGGGCATTAGTCAATCTGATCTGTGTTGCTGCATCAGCTATCGGTTCCCTGGCTTTGATCATCTCCAAGTCAAAGAAGGAAGAAGATGAAGAAGAGGAAAACGAAAAGAGGAGAAAGGGTGGCTATAAGATTCTAGCTGCTCTAGCTACAGTCGCTTCGATTGTTGCCTTCATCCTGACTGAAGACATGACAGCTCCAATGGTTATGGTTGACAAGTGGACATTGCTAATGGTTGTTCTCTTCATCATCACTCTTGGCTCATTCTTCCTTGGAAGAAAGTGGCATGAAGAAGAAAACGAAGCAAATGCACAATAAATAAAACTGAAATGGATTGGCCCTAAAGGTCAATCCATTTTCTTTTTCCCGGAATTAGCAATTTTTATTGGATTTTCTTCTGATCAAATCATCAAAGAAATGCAAATGAAGCACTATCCTTTTCATGGAGCAGCTTAGAAAAACAAGCATAAAGATTGGAATAAATCATACAGTTTGAATTGATGGATAATGAGCTAAGGCTAGGAAGTACAGAATATCAAGTTATCTTTTGTATAATTACTATATGATTGAAAGATTATTTGCACGGGCGATGGCAGATATTCCCCGTTTATTGGAATATGGTTTTAGAAAAACAGAAGAGGGTTATGAATATCAGATAGCTCTCTATGAAAGCCTTGAATTAATAGTTTATTATCAGGACTTCTTTAGCATCAAGGTCTGGGATCAGGAATTTGATGAGGAATATCTTGGCTATCATTATAAGGATTCAGTCTTTGGCAATCAGATTGCCAACAGGATTGAGACCATTCTTCTTGATATCAGAGATTATGCCTGTACAATATTGAACTATCAGCTTCCGCAAGCCAATCGCCTAGATGAATATCTTTCGCAAGTCTATGGTTTGGCTGACTTTGTCTTTGGTGATGAGGAAACTGGTGTCTATCGGACAACAGCCAATGACAAATGGTATGCCATCATCATGACGGTCCCATATGACAAGGTGGCAAAGGACAGCAATAAGGAAGATCTGATCAATGTCCTTAATATCAAGGCTGATAAGAATAAGATCAAGGAGCAATTGAAAAAAGAGGGTATCTATCCTGCCTATCATATGAATAAAGCCAATTGGCTATCGATAATCCTTGATGATAGCATAAGTGATTATGATATTATTCTGATGATCAACGAATCCTATGATCTGGTTATGGGAAATAATGATAAAAAGCGCTATTTTAAAAGGAAAGAACAAAAATGAAGAAAGCAGTGATCTTTGATTTGGATGGAACATTGTGGGATGCAACAGAAAATGTTGCTAAAGGCTGGAACGAATGCCTGGATGAATTATTGCCGGCAATGGCAAATTTTGATGGTGAAAAGATATCCTGCTTATGTGGTTTAACTACAAAGGAGATTGGTGAAAAACTGTTTCCAGGGGCTGATGATGCATATGTTGATGAGATGATGGAAATGCTTAGCCAGGCTGAAGTGGATTATCTTAATGGCCATGGTGGCATCATTTATCCTGACCTGGAAGATACAATCAAGGAACTTAGAAAAGACTATCTCATCTTTGTTGTCAGCAATTGTTCAGATGGGTATCTTGATGCTTTTCTTGATTATCATCAATTCAGGAATATGATAGATGATTATGAGATGTATGGTCGGACATTTCTTAAGAAAAGCGATAACATCAGACTGATCATGAATAGAAATGATGTCACGAGGGCAGTCTATGTTGGCGATACAGCTGGTGATGAAAATGCTGCCAGAGAAGCTGGAATCCCTTTTATCCATGCCAGCTATGGCTTTGGCCAAGCACTAAGCCCTGACTATACTGCCACAAGCCTCAAAGAAGTCGTCAAAGGTGTAAAAGAAGTGCTATTATAAAAGCCAAGATCTAAAAACTGCTATTGCCTTTTTAGGGACAGTGGAATATCCAATAATTCCTGTTTGCATCATTTATCAGCTTATATAATTTCTATATAAGAAGTTAAGGAATAATTAAGATAAGCAATAAAATGCAAATGCTAAACTATAAGGGATGAGCAAGACAAAGAAAATCAAGTCAGTTGTCATCGTTATTCTGCTTCTGGTGATATGTCTCTTTTTGCGTGAAATCATTACAGGAAGAATATCATCAGTTGATGATTTCCGTAATCTTATTTACAATTATGGACCAATTGGCTTTATGGTATTGATTGGCATTCAGGCTTTGCAATCAGTATTGCCTGTCTTGCCAGGAGTATTGGGCTTTGCGGCTGGTTCCATCTGCTTTGGCATAATCCCGGGCTTTTTGTGCAATTATGCTGGTATCATATTCGGTTCCATGATTGCCTTCTTCTTGGCTCGAAGATATGGCAAGCCCCTGGTTCTTGAACTCTTTTCGGAAGAAATGCATGACAAGTGGATGGCCAAATTCCAAAATGAAGAGAAGGTTGAAAAGATCATGTTCTGGCTGATTGTACTGCCTTTCTTCCCGGATGATTTCCTTTGTTATCTAGCTGGCTTGCTTAGCATCAGTGCTAAAAGGTTTCTGACTATTCTCCTTGTTGGCAAACCCCTTTGTCTTTTGGCCTATAGCATTTTCTTTGGTTTTATCTGATTCAGGTGTTCATTTGAAGTGAACCCAATTGTTTGGACAGCGAATCTATGAGGGAGTATTCCCTCATAGATCACCACGCCAAGACAGGAGGGTTCATTTTTATATGGCGAAGCTAACCAAAGAAAGAAAACTGAAATGTGTAGGCTCAGGATTGAGGAAGGCGATTGACGAATGTATCGAATACTGCAACAGCAAGCGTGTTCAGCACAAGCTAAAAGGCTTAACCCCTTTTGAAGCAAGGAATCAAGCCTTATCATCAAGATAACTATTTTTTAAGTCCAAACAATGGGGTTCGGGACAATTGAACACCTTTTAATTGCTAATTGACAAAAGAAAATCCACGATAGGATCGTGGATTTGTCTGAATATCAGCCAGCAAAGTTGAAGAAGATACCTGCTAAAGCAGCCAGTGCCAGGAAATAGACAGGATGCAGCTTCTTTGTCTGCTTGATATTGTTAGATAGAAGATAAATGATAACAGCTAACACTAATGCCTTGATTGAGAAGAGATCAAGGACATTGCCGGTTTCCTTGAATAATGCAAGATTGAGAATGGAGATGGAAATGACTGTCCAGCCTGCTGCAGCAATCAATCCTGTTGAAGCAGGGCGCAGGCCATAGAAGACAGCTTTGACAGTCTGGTTTTCCTTGAAGGCCTTCAGGATACGTGCAACAATGAGGATGATGATGACGCTAGGGGTAATAAGTCCCAGTGTTGCACAAAGTGATCCTAAAGGACCGGCACTGGTAAAGCCAACATAGGTTGCGGAGTTGACGCCAATTGGGCCTGGTGTTGACTCGGAAATGGCGATCATATCAGCCAATTGTGCTTGAGTAAACCAGCCTGTCTTATCGGACAAATCACTAAGGAAGGGCAGGGTAGCTAAGCCACCACCAACAGCAAAGAGTCCAATCTTGAAGAATTCCAGGAATAGTCTTAGATAGATCATTGCTTTTGCACCTTCTTTCCCAAATAGCCAACTATACCGGCACCTAAAACCAAAATAATTGGTGAAATATCAGTCAGAATGGAAATCAAAGCAACAGCAATAAAGATGGCCAAGGTCAGCTTATCGATGACTGAAGATTTGTAAAGCTTCTTGACGGCATTGATGATCAGCACACAGACAGCAACTCTGATACCAGCAAAGGCATTTTTTACAATGGCCAGATCTGTGAAGTTTCTGATAAAGGCTGCGATGATAATGATTATGCATAATGAAGGGCTGACAACACCTAAAGTAGCAAAAATAGCACCGGGAATGCCTTTGTTCTTATAGCCGATAAAGGTTGCTGTGTTGACAGCAATAACCCCAGGTGTACATTGGCCAATGGCATAGTAGTCCATCAGTTCTTCTTCTGTTGCCCAATTTCTTTTTTCAACTACTTCCTTTTGCAGCATTGGCAACATGGCATAGCCACCACCAAAGGTCAAACCGCCAATTCTGGCAAAAGTCAGGAAGAGATCAAGATAAGAATTCATAGTTAACCTCCTGAAACAACATTAGTATTATACAATATTGGTGTGAATATTACTGAAAGGTATGTACAAATATGCAAATTATTAATATCGGTCTGATTGGACCTGGCAATATAGCCAGAAGAGTTGCCAGGGGTATTGAACTAGCAAAGAATGCCAGACTGGCAGCTGTTGGTTCAAGGAATATTGCAAGAGCCAAGGAATTTGCCAGTGAATTTGGGGCAAAAGCCTATCTCAATGATGATCTTTTGAAGGATGGAAACATTGATGCCATCTATTTGGCAATACCTAATGCCTATCATTATGAATATATCAAAAAGGCTCTTTTGGCCAATAAGCATGTCATCTGTGAAAAGCCTTTGGTGGTGACATCAAGTCAATGTGAAGAACTCTTTGCCTTGGCTTTCAGTCGGAATCTCATTTTGATGGAAGCGATGAAATCGGATTTTCTGCCTCTTACTTATAAAGTCAGGGAGATGCTTGCTAGCGGCAATTATGGCAAGCTGCTTTATCTTGATGGCAAATATTCATCGGTCACATCAGGCAAGCCTGGCAGTTGGGTCTTTGATGAAAAGACGGGTGGCGGCTTAAGGGATGTTGGCATCTATCCAATCAGTTATTGCAATCTCTTGGCTAATTCCAAAATCAAAAAAACCATGACAATTACCAAGGACTCCGATCAGGGTCTTGACCTATTGGGACAAAGTGTCATGCTTTATGAAAATGGTGTTCTGGCTACCTGTACTTCAGGTTTGGAACTAAATACTGTCAATGCCATTCATATCTATACTGACAGGGGTTATTTCTACATCAGGGATTTCTGGAAGACGGGCAAAGGGCAATTTGTCCATAATGATGGCACAATTGAAGAAATTGAATGTGAAATGGCAAATGACTTCAAATATGAAGTCGAGCATTTTGCCTCTTGCATTATTGAAGGGCTAAAGGAAAGCCCAATCGCCAGCTATGAGGCGACAATGGAAATCATCAAGGTCTTTGAAGGAAGAAGATAAAAAAGCTCAAAATGAGCTTTTTTAAAAAGATGAGAAGGTATATTCATACAAATCAGAACGATAATAGGTGATAGTTGTCTGAATTGGGGTATTTTCATCTGAATATTTGGTGGATATGGTTCTGAGCAGGGCCTTTTCGCTAATGCCTAAGAGGGACATCTGTTCCGGTGTTGCCTCAACTGCCTTGATCTTGGTGACAAAGCCTTTGACATCAATGCCCTGCTTGGCAATATAGCTATCAAAGGAACCGCTAAGGGCATTCAAATCCAAGCCATTTTTGAAGAAGGAACAGCGGGTGTAGGATTGTTGCAAGGCAATGGGAATGCCATTGCCAGTGCGAATGCGAACTGTATAATAGAGCAATTCAGTATCATTGGCCTTGATGATGTCCTTGACTGGACAATCCTTGCCAGAAATGACCTTGTATTCAATTAGGCTAGCGCCAGGAGTCATGCCAATGGAATGCATATCATCAGTGAATGATTTCTTGATGGTGATATTGCGATCAACAGGCTTTTTGGACACAAAGGAGCCTTTGCCGGGAGTTCTTTCGATAATGCCCCTTGTTGCCAAGTCCTTGAGACAGTTGTGGATGGTCTGACGACCAAAGCCAAACTTTTCCACCAGCTCAGCTTCGGAAGGAATCTGATCGCCTGCTCTAAGATTGCCTTTGGAGATTTCCGATAGCAGATAGTTTTCAATGATCTGCTTTTTTGAAGGTTCTTTGTTTGCCATGATTATTTACCTATATGATTATACTTCTATACTATTTTAATACAAAAAGGATGTTTCTGTCTGTAATTATGTAAATGTCCATACAATTATATGTATTATATGGACATTTAATGAACTATTCAGTAAAATGAGAATATCAAAGCGAAAGCTTAAAAGGGGGTTGTTCAAATAATATGAACGCAGGACAAATTTTCCTAATCAGCTTTATCACTGGCTTTGCTTATCTGACTAGAAGAGCTTGCGGTGATATGCAGCTGGAAAGACCAATCGTCCTAGGTCCACTAACAGGTTTGATTTTAGGTGACTTTGCGACTGGTCTTGCACTCGGCGGTACCCTTGAATTGATCTTCATGGGTGCACAGGCTATTGGTGGTTCCGTACCATCAAATACAGCAATTGGTTCAACTGTTGGTACAGCAATTGCCATTACATCAGGTACTGGTGTTGAAGGCGGTATTGCTGTGGCAGTTACTGTTGCTGTCGCATGCTCATCATTTGAAATGCTGGCAAAGACCTTCTGTTCATTCTTTGCACACTGGGCAGATGGCTATGCAGAAAAAGGCAACTGGAAAGGCATTAATCTTTCTGTCTGGATGGGTAACCTGCTACATTTCCTAGCAGATTTCCTGCCAACATTCATTGCCCTTTCTCTTGGTGCTGAAGCATTAAGTTCAATGATGGCTTCCATTAATCCTAGCATCCTGGCAGGTATCAAGGCTGTTGGTACCCTTCTTACTGCTCTGGGATTTGGCCTTTTGCTCAACAATCTGGCTACCAAGAAGTTCATGCCATTCTTCTTCATGGGCTTTGCACTAGCTGCTTATGTTGGTTCATTTGGCACAATGGGCATTGCTTTCATCGGTACAGCAATTGCTGCATTCTATGCATTCTCTAAGGATGAGGAGGTCTTATAATGGCTGAAAAGAAATTGACAAAGAAGGATCTTGTATCTTTATTTATCCGTTCCAATGCTGTCCAGTCTGCTTTCTCATTCGAAAGACAGCAGGCAATGGGCTTTGAATATGCCATGATTCCAGTCATCAACAAGCTCTATGATTCAGAAGAAGAAAGAATCAATGGTTACAAGCGTCATCTGAACTACTTCAATTCCCATCCTTGGACTTGTGGTATCATCTTTGGCATCGTTGCTTCCATGGAAGAAAGAAGAGCTAATGGTGAAGATGTCGATGAAGCCAACATCCAGGCTATCAAGACTGGCTTGATGGGTCCATTAGCTGGTATTGGTGACTCCTTCTTCTGGGGTGCATTAAGACCAATTGTTGCTGGTATCTGTGCATCACTGGCTCTTGAAGGCTATTCAATTGCACCGCTTCTGTTTGTTGTTGTCATGAATGTCATCCACTTCGGTCTTCATTATTGGGAAGTCATGAAGGGTTATGAAATGGCTGAAGGTTTCCTTGATACTATGGACAACTCTTCAATCAACATCTGGATGGAAGCTGCGACAATCCTTGGCTTATTCGTAGTTGGTGGCTTATCAGCTACATGGCTCAATGTAACAACCAAGCTGACTTATACTGTTGGTGAATCTACTACTGCTATTCAGAAGGCACTTGATGGCATTATGCCTAAGCTGCTTTCATTACTATCAGTATTGGCTGTTTACTACTTGCTAAGAAAAGGCAAGAAGACAACGACAGTCATGTTAATCCTGGTTGTTGTCGGCTTTGTTTTGGGCTACTTCAATATCATCTAGGATATAATTAAAAATGATAGCGGAGAGGTGAGCCATCTCACTTGCTCCGCTTTTTTAGGAGGATACAATGATTACGTTTGTTAGAGTTGATGATCGTCTGATTCATGGCCAGGTAGTTACAGGCTGGACCAGGACAAAGGGAATCAATTTCATCTTGGCTGTTGATGATGAAATTGCCGCCAATAAGATGCAAGTTAGACTGATGAAGATGGCAACCCCACCAGGTGTCAAATCAGAAGTCATGAGTGTCAAAGATGCTTCGGCATTGCTCAAGGGTGGAAAGCTTGACCGCTATAAGGTCTTTGTGGTAGTCAAGAATCCTGCAACACTATTAGCACTACAGGCTGAAGGAATTGAATTGCCTGCTGATATCAATATCGGCAATGTTCGGGAACCTGAAGGTGTTAAGGTTTTGCCGTTTGTCCTGATCAAGAAGGAAAATATTGAAAGCTGGAAGGAACTGTCAGCTGTCAGAAAACTGACTGCTCAGCTCTTGCCTGATCAGCCTAGCTATAATGTCAATGATTTGATAAAGGGTCTTTAGTATGGTTTTCAATACATTAAGACAACCATATCCCAAGAGCCGTTATTCTGTAAGTGCACCGAATGGGATGGTCTCAACTACTTCTCCTTTGGCTTCATCTGTTGGCATTGAAATCATGAAGAAAGGTGGCAATGCCGTTGATGCAGCAGTAGCGATGGCCGCAACAATGACAGTCGTTGAACCTTGCAACAATGGTGTGGGCTCTGATGCTTTTGCCATTGTCTATATGAAAGACAAGCTCTATGGCTTAAATGGCTCAGGTTTTGCGCCGGAAGATATTTCAATTGATAAGGTCAAGGCCTTGGGCTATGAAAAGATGCCAAAAAGAGGCTGGTTGCCAATCATGGTACCAGGAGCACCTGCTACCTGGGCGGCCTTGATAGAAAGATTTGGCAATCTTTCATTAAGTGAAGTTCTGGAACCTGCTGCTTCTTATGCAGAAGAAGGCTATACAGTTGGACCTGTGCTCTCCCATCTGTTTGATCGTTATGTCAATCGTGATTATGAAGGCTATAAGGGCAAGAGAGAACATGAAGAGTTCCTTAAAGTCTTTACTGATAACGGCAAGCCCTACAAGCTGGGTGATAAGGTAACTTTCCCGGATCTGGCCAAAACCTTAAGGCTGATTGGCAAGACTAATGCCAAAGCATTCTATGAGGGTGAGCTTTGTGATAAGATCATTGCCCAATCAGAGCGTGATGGCGGCTTCTTCAAAAAAGAGGATTTCAGCAATTACAAAGCAGAATGGGTAGATCCTATCAGTATCAATTACCATGGCTATGAAGTCCATGAAATACCACCAAATGGTCAAGGCATTGTTGCACTTATTGCCTTGAATATCCTAAAGAATCGGGAAATCAGGAATCGTGACAAGGCTGAAGATGTCCATCAGCAGCTCGAAGCAATCAAGATGGCTTTTGCGGATGCCATCTCCTCAGTTACCGATCCTCGGGAAATGAAAATCGATTACCATGGTTTCCTGACTGCTGAATATGGACAAAGAAGAGCCAAGACCATCACTGAAAAGGCTCAGAAACAAAAGCCAGTTGATCCATATGCCAGTGGTACTATCTACTTATGTACTGCTGATAAGGAAGGCAATATGGTCTCCTACATCCAATCCAACTATATGGAATTTGGTTCAGGTGTTGTAATTGAAGGGACTGGCATTTCCCTGCAAAATCGTGGCTATGACTTCTCGCTTGATAAGAACAATATCAATGCCCTAAGACCAGGTCGCCGTTCCTACCATACCATTATTCCTGGCTTCTTGACCAAGGATGGCAAAGCCGTTGGACCTTTTGGTGTCATGGGTGGCTATATGCAACCCCAGGGCCATGTCCAGGTTGTTATGAATATGCTTGATTTTGGTTTAGACCCACAAGCAGCACTTGATGCCCCTAGATGGCAATGGATCAAGGATATGAAGTTCAAGGTTGAGCCGGATTTTGACAAGAAGCTGGTTGAGGAACTAAGAGCCATGGGTCATGAAATTGAGGTTGCTGAAGACTGCTTCTCCTTTGGCCGTGGCCAGATTATCATCAGGCTTGATAACGGAACCCTGCTTGGTGGCTGTGACTCCAGATCTGATAGCTGCATAGCCGCATACTGATATGAAAAATGAATTGATTATTGGCATTGTCGTTGTCTTTGTTGTCATCTTTGTTTTGGAGATTTTCCTAAAAGCCAGGATCAGAAAGACCTTGACAACCAGTCTTATCAATGATGATCTAGCAGCATTTGATTCAATTAGGAACAATCGCTTTACCATGTTGCTGCTTCCAAGAAATGACTTGTTCTATTTTGATCTGCAAAAAGCCGTTGCTCTTAAGGATAATCAATTGATTGACAAGACAATCAGAAGACTGGAAAGCCTGAAGCTGACAGACAGCCAGAAAAAGACCATCTACTCAACTGCTTTCTATCATTACCTTTCACTTGAAGATGCAGTTCATATCGAACCATATTATCAGAAACTATCTGAACTTAAAGGCAGTGATGGAATCACTGAAGAAGATGTTCTCTATGATGTCTATGCCAAGAAAGGACATAAGTATCTTGATTATGTTCTAGACTTATATGAAAAGGCAGCTATCGACAAGAAGGCTTCATTGGAATTGCTGTTGGCAAAAATCTATGAGAATCTGGCTGATAAGAAAAAGGCGGATGAATATTTCAAGAAAGCCAAGCAAAGACTAAATCGCCAAACAACGGCCTGATATTGCCCATTTGCAAGAAAGACCAATAGACAAAGGCGTAACCATTTTCCTGGTTGCGCCTTTTTTGAACAATCGTTGTCTTGAAAAGCCAAAGAAAAGAATAAACCAATTCAAGTAATTGGTTTTGTAGGAATCTCAATGAAAATGAATGTCAAGC
>JAQXQU010000023.1 GCA_029101345.1 Erysipelotrichaceae bacterium
AGCAGCCTGATGGATACAGTAATCAGTACCACCTCCCCCACTTAATTCCTCATCAGTAGGATTGAGAATGCAATCAACAGCAATTTCTCTGATATCATCTCTTCTTATTTCTAATGGCATTGCTTACTCCTGGTTATAAAACCTATCATTATCACTATTTCTTACTAGTATGTTCAATTATATAACTATCAATCAAGCTGTAATCCAGATTGTTATCATAAACCATCTTAGAAACACTTCCAACACAGACATAACGTCTGTTGCCACCATATTTGATAGCTTCATGATCAATTTCAAAACCCGAAGATAGAATATTCTTCAAACTGTATTCATTATCAGGAGAAACTGTAACTGCCAGATGGCTAAAGCCTAATTTATTGGCATAATAGAGAAGATAGCTGAAGAGGTATTTCTGAAGACCACCCCGATATTCCTTTCTGACCATAATCAGTTTGTAGTTCCCACATTTTTCAACCTGGCATTTCTTCAAATCAACCGAGAGGTCTTCATCTGTTCCTCTGGCATCTACAAAGATGGATAAGGCAACAAGTTTCTCCTTATCATATAAGCCAAGCGTAAGATTTGGATAATCCAGACATGATAAAAACATCTCCTGCTGATTGTTTCGCAATAGACTCTTGTCAGCCAGACTCTCTATCACTTCCCTTTGCAGTTCCATGATATCGTTGATGTCATTCTTATTGCAGATCTTTAGTTTAAGCATTTCCATAGTGTTTCATGATTTCTTCATATTCCTTGAGCTTTCCTGCATTATTGCAAGCAATCTTCAGGCAATTGATTTCATTATGGATTGGCAATCCCTTCTTATTGCGATATTCCATCCATAAATCTTCAAGATAATAGATGTTGCGGAAGTTCTTTGGTGACTTTACCAATTTGACTGCCTGAACGGATTTGGAATGGACAGCCAGAAAAAAACGATAGCTGAACAAGTCATTAACAGTCTTGATATCAACTACCTCATCATTTAGCATCAGATAGATGGTTTCAAAGAAAGTCAGATAATTGGATACTTCAATTGTTGAGAATTCTGCTGCCTCCCCTGTTCTTAATTCTTCTTCCAATTTGAGATACATATTGGCGTAGTTTTCATTATTGACAAAGGCTTCATTCAAGCCAACAACAAAGTCAGCCTGCTGAACCTTTTTTTGTTCCTGCAGCTGAATGATAACAGCATAGACACCAAGAATAGCCACAATGATTGTTAAGGTCTGAACAGCAACCGACATCACACCAATCATTTCTGATGCATAAATCAATGATCCCACACTCATAAACAGCAGGATAAATGACAATAGATAAAGCACTGTCCTTTTTGTCTTTCGAATGATTCTTCTTCTTCCCATACGATCCCCTTCTATCTGCTTAATAGCTTATTGATGATTTCATCATTATCCGAGGTGTGATAGGTGACATTCAAATCATAAGGATAGATGTCATAGATGTAGCTCTCATATAGGCATTTCTGCCCTATGATTAGACGTGTTTCAATATCCTTGTCATGAAAAAAGATGATATCAAGGTTGTTTTCACGTATATGATAGGCTTCGGTTTCACTGCCTCTGATATTGATGTAATCTGCATATTTTGCTAGGGATTTTCTGGCTTTTTTCTTCTTGTCTTCACTTATTGGCATATCACCAATCAGATCTCTAACCACCCCTAAGCAATAGGCTATCTCTTCTCTTTCAATTCTTCCTTCATAGTCATCATCATTGGACCAAAGATCCATGTTCCCTTTGGCAAGAGCAAAAAGCCTTAGGACGACGCTTTCATCTTTCAAATAGATATAGCTTTCGATATTATTGGAAATCTTCATACCACATTCACTAAGATAGATGGGATTCTGAAAGAAGGTGACATTCTGCAAATAAAAGCTGGAGATGCGATTTGGAAGCTTCTTGTTCTTGGAAACCTTTCTGATAGCATCCTTGAATTCCTCATAAGTGTTATAACCATTGAGGATTCCATATTTGTCCCACATATATTTGATGGAATTGAGATTGATGCTTGCAAGACGGCCATAGCCTACAATACCCTTCTCCTTATTGTTCATCTGTTCCCGATCCTTGCTTAAGAAGAAGACAATATCGCCAACTTTGAAATCTGAAAAGTTGTTATTGTTGGAAAGACGCCAAAAATTCATCGTCCGATGAGCATTCAGACGATGAAGTTCCAGCATCTTGGAATCAGTAATATAGGCAATAGCTGACATATCTACTCCGGTAACTTCTCGAATTGGTAAGTACCTTCAATAATGGAAAGGAAGTCCTTGGCAACTGTTTTATTTACAAAGGAAGTTGTATCAATGACTGCTACTTCCAATTCCTTGGCTTTGGCATAGATCGAAGGAGACTTGATATTCAGATCATCAAGGGTACAGAGAACACTATTGGACAGCTTATTGCCAAAAGTATAGTTGTGCATCTTGATTTCATTGAGGGATGGAGTTTCAACTTTGTTGGATTTGCATGAAACAAATAAGAGACGGTTGTCTTTGATGATCATGCAATCTATTTCACAAACAACCTGGTAGCGGTTCTTCTTGGATGAGAAGTCAATGACACTGCTCATGGCCACATCATCAAAGAGCTTGCTATCAAGAAGAGTGTAGTAGAGATAGCTTTCCAGGAAAGTACCAGAGGCATTGATCATCTTGATGATGGAAGGGCTGCTAAAGCAAAGGCAATTGCCTACCACCTCATATAAGCCTAATCTCTGGTATTTGTGATGGAATTCTTCAGTTTCAAGCTTTTGAAGATTCTTTTCACTTAGATAGTAGGTATAATCATCTGCTTTGGAACTTGATGATAGGATGCCATTTAGCCTTTGAACGAAGGATATGAACTTTGGGTAACAGTCAAATGATGATTCAACACAGTTTTTGACTATCTCCTTGGTCTTCCTATCATCAGGGGCATGATGCATCTGATTGGTAATGTGGCCACCACCTAATTCAATGATGTCTTTGATACTTAATTTAAAGACATCAGTTCTGAGGACTTTGTGTTCATGATATGATTTAATGCAGTTTTCTTCATCATCATAGTAGATGATTGGAAGCTTTTTATCTAATGCTACTTCAAATAGCACCATGGTCAGGAAACGGCCACCACTGATATCAGCGACAATTCCTTCGTTCTTATCAATGATTCTTTCAATATCCCTTTTATCATCAACCTCAAGGAAGGTAATTTTTATATCAGCATAATTCCTGATGACATCAGTGATTCGGTTTTGATGTCTTTCTTCGATATTGTAATGGTATATGAAAATTACCTCATCAACTCCTAATGTCAAGGCATTGATGACATTATCAACAGAAGTATCCAAATTGTTTATGATGCTTATCAGCTTAGAACAAGCCACTGATCTTTCCTTCTTCATTGATATCAATATCAAGTGCTGCAGGATGAGCAGGCAGACCTGGCATTGTCATAATATTGCCGGTATAGATAACCACAAAGCCTGCGCCTCTGGATAATGAAAGATCCTTGACATGCAGGATATGATCAGGACGGCCAACCAGCTTAGGATCATCACTTAATGATAATGGGGTCTTTGCCATGCAGATTGGCAAATTATCATATTCTGCCAAGACATCAAGCTTGCCAAGTGCTTCTTCGCTATATTCAACACCGCTAGCACCATAGATAACAGTTGCGACTTTTTCTATTTTTTCCTTTAATGGCATTTCATCTTCATAGAGGTAATGGAAGGAGCTGTCTTTTTCACAAGCTCTGACAACTGCTTCAGCCAAGTCCTTGGAACCTTCTGAACCTTTGGCAAAACCTTCACAGATAACAGCTTCATAGCCTTCTTCCTTGCAATAGTTCAATAATGCATCAAGTTCTGCCTTTGTATCAGAATAGAAGCGGTTAATGCAGACAACTGCTGGAATGCCATAATTGCTTAAGGACTCCAGGTGTTTCTTGAGATTGCATGTACCCTTTAGCATTGCATCAACATTTTCATTATTGACATCCTTGCTGTCAACACCACCATGAAGCTTCAGGGCACGACAGGTTGCGACAACAACAACCGCCTTTGGTGTTAGATTGCCCTTGCGGCATTTGATATCCAAAAACTTTTCAGCACCAAGGTCTGCACCAAAACCTGCTTCCGTAACAACATAATCAGCCAGCTTTAAAGCTGTCTTGGTAGCGAGGATGGAGTTGCAGCCATGAGCGATATTGGCAAATGGTCCACCATGGATGAAAACCGGTGTATGTTCAAGAGTCTGGACAAGATTTGGCTTGATAGCATCTTTCATAACTGTTGCTAAAGCACCTTCTATATGGAGATCTGAGACATAGACTGGCTGATCATCGTAAGTATAAGCCACAAGACACTTGCCAATCTTCTCTTTGAAATCCATTAAGGAATTGGATAAGCAAAGGATAGCCATTACTTCTGAGGCAACAGTGATATTGAAATGATCTTCCCTTTCAACACCGTTGGTTCTTTTCTTCTGGCCAATTGTAATATCACGCAAAGTTCGATCATTCATATCCATTGCTCTTTTCCAAACAACCTTGCTTGGATCAATATTCAATTCATTGCCTTGATATAGATGATTATCCAGAACAGCAGAAATCAGATTATTGGCAGTTGTAATGGCATGCATATCACCTGTAAAGTGCAGATTGATATCTTCCATTGGCACCACCTGGGCATAGCCACCACCAGCTGCTCCGCCTTTTAAACCAAAAACCGGACCAAGAGATGGTTCCCTAAGACATGCCATGACTGATTTGCCAATAGCCTTTAGACCATCAGCTAAAGCAATAGTAGTTGTTGATTTGCCTTCTCCGGCCTTGGTTGGATTGATGGCAGTAACAAGAACCAGATTCTTCTTTTTATTGCCATCAGCTATCTTTGAAGGATCAACTTTAGCCTTGTCATGGCCATATGGTTCAAGAATATCAGCGGGAATGTTAATTGCTTCAGCAATCTTGCTAATAGGCTCAAGAATGGCTTCCTGAGCAATTTCAATGTCTTTCTTCATAATCAATCCTCCATTTTTCTCCGATTGTTCATTGCCTTGATAAGTGTCAGCTCATCAGCATAATCCAAGCTCGCACCCATCGGCAAACCATGGGCTAGTCTTGTAACCAGCACCTGCTTTTCCTTTAGAATCTTATCAAGATATAATGCTGTCATTTCACCATCCATTGTTGGTGATGTTGCGATGATGACTTCCTTAATGGATTCATCAATGCGCAATAAAAGCTTTTCAATATTCAGGTCCTCTGGATAGATGCCCTTGCTTGATGAAATGACACCTCCTAAGACATGGTAGAGACCATGGTAGGTTTCAGTCTTTTCAATAGCTACAACATCCTGATCATAAGCAACAACCATAATGATTGAATCATCACGGCTCTTGTCTTTGCAAAGTGGACAATATTCTTCATCAGAGATGAATCCACATCTTTTGCATTTGCCAATCTCCTTTAGACCCTTTAAGGCATCGATATATTCATCAATAGCCTCTTCCGGGTAGTTAAGCATTGAAAAAGCATAGCGTTGGGCACTCTTGGCACCAACACCAGGCAGCTTTTCCAATTGTCTGATCAATGTTTCAAATCTTGCTGGATACATTAGCGAATGCTCATCTTCTTTGCCATGACATTCAATAATTCATTCTTGCGTTCTTCAATCTTGCCTAATGCTTCATTGAATGCAATTGCAATCAGGTCTTCAACCATTTCCTTATCATCCTTGCTCATGATATCTGCAGATATATTGACGCTCTTGACCTTGAAATCACCAGTCATTGCCACTTTTACCAAACCATTAGAGGCAGTACCAGTAAATTCAGTCTTATTCATTTCTTCACTTGCCCTCTCCATCTGCTTCTGCATTGCCTGGGCATTGGCCATCAGTTTGTTAATATCCATCTTTATTCCTCCACTTTGATATCTCCAAATAGATCACGTAGGCGATCCTCGGTAGTAATTGGTTTCTCTCTTGTATATTTATTGACAACCAGCTCCTGATTAATATCTTCAGGGAATGGGTTGCGATAACGTCTGATCAGTTCAGCCTTTTCCTTATGGCTTATTGCATAAACCATCTTATCAATGCCTAATTTATCATTGATAAAGAAGTAGAGCTCCTTATTCATAATTGGATCATTGATGTTGGATGCATGAATATCATCACCAACAATGATCATGGCATCATGGGCTGAAGCAAATAGTTCTGTACCATTGAGCAGACTATAGAACTTTCTTTCGCTTGGTTCCATCTTGTACATCTCCATCCGGTTGTAGATGACAGAATCTGAAATCTTCTCAGGCTTGCTAGCATGGAAGAGGATGTTGACTAAGAAGCCATAATCAGGACCAGTATTGATGATTTCTTCCTCAATAATTGGCTCAGCTGGCGAATAATCCATTTCCAAAACTTCTATCTCTTTATTGTCTGGGACTGCTTCTTCGGTCTTAACTGCTGTTTCTTCTTTTACTGGTGGTTTTTCTTCTTTGGTGATTGGGTTTGCTGCAGAAGATTCAAGTTCTGCTTGATTAGCTTCTTCATTTGTTGGTAAATGGGTATCAATCCTGCCCATTCTAATAAGACATAATTCAAGAGCAGAAATAAAAGATGCATTGTTTCTTTCCCTTAGGATTGTATCCTGAATGATCTTGCTGTCTTCAAGCAGACTATTGATATCGAGCTTTTGCAAAATAAATTGGGCATCAAGGCGATCAATAATGCTTAATAATTCATCAGAACCGCTATCACTATAAAGCAGACAGTCCTTGATGATTTCGAGCATGTCTATTGCCAACCTCTTAATATCTATGCCATAAAGATATAGTTCCCTTAACTGCCTGATAGCTTCAGATGTCTTGCCAGTATGGATTGTTATTAGCAACTCGGAAATCTTGGAAGCAGAGCTTAGACCAAAGACCTTTTCCACTTCTTCAAGTCCTACATAATCATTACGATATGCCAGAAGCTGTTCAAGTATTGATAAAGCATCACGCATACCTCCATCAGCCAGTCTGGCTATCACATCAAGGGCTTTTTCTTCATATTTGATGCCTTCATTATTCAATACCTCAATCATTCGTTTGCGAATTGTATAGGTATTGAGCTTATTGAAATTAAAACGCTGGCATCTTGAAAGGATTGTTGGCAACACTTTCTGTGGATCAGTGGTAGCTAAAATGAAGATAACATGAGCTGGTGGCTCTTCCAAGGTCTTCAATAAGGCATTGAAGGCATGAGCGGTAAGCATATGGACTTCATCAACGATATAGACTTTGTATTTGCTCTGCAGAGGGGCATAAGGTACCTGAGCCAATATTTCTCTGATGTTATCTACCTTATTATATGATGCGGCATCAAATTCGATGATATCGGGGTTATTGCCAGCATTATATGCCTTGCATGATGGACATTCATCACAAGCATCATCATGATAATTCTGGCAATTGATAGCCTTGGCAAAAAGCTTGGCTGTTGAGGTCTTGCCTGTTCCTCTTGGTCCAGCAAAAAGATAGGCATGGGCTATTTTATTAAGCTTGATTGCATTCTGCAAAGTCTTGATAACATAATCCTGACCTACTACTTCACTGAACTTTTTTGGACGATAAGTACGATATAAAACCTGATGTGCCATATATATTCCATTATAACAAATCCCATTAAAAAATAACCTTTACAGGCTATTCTTTGCTTTTTCTCTTTTGGCTTTGAAAAATGTCTTGAGGATATTGGCTGACTCATCCTTGAGCACAGCCTTTTCCACTTCCGGGTAGTGGTTTAAGCCTTTGACTTCCAACACATTCATATTTGAACCAAAAGCTCCCCCTTTAGGATCTTCGGTACTGAAGCATACTTTTCTGATTCTTGAGTTGATGATTGCTCCAGCACACATGATACATGGTTCCAAAGTCACATACAGATCACAATCATCCAGATGCCAAGTCCCTAGTTTTTTGCAGGCTTTTTGAATGGCTTCAATTTCAGCATGATGAATGGCACAATTCTTTTTGACTTTCCTGTTATGAGCCCTGGCAATGATCTTCTCATCCTTCACAATGACAGCCCCAATTGGTACTTCATCTTCCTTTTGCGCTTTTTCAGCTTCCTTCAAAGCTGCTCTCATAAATAGTTCTTGCATAAATTAAAAAAATGGTACACACAATCAGAGGGACGTATGGCTGCTTCCTTCCGGACCTGACCAGGTTAGAGCATGAATGTTGTACCACTAGTATAATAATATATTTTTTATTATTCTTCAAATATTGAATAATCCAGTTCCTGATAATCAGAAATCTGCTGTCTGATCTCTATTATTTCAGGATGATTATCCATTGCAACAGCTACTACTTTCTCGCAACCAGCTTGGACTGCTTCTTTTAAACTCTTCATTGAATCTTCAAAGACAATGCATTCTTCAATCGGAACTCCTATCCTTTTTGCAGCATCCTTATACATTCTCACCTTGTCAGTATAATTTCCATCATCATAGACAACCAGATTCCTATCAAAATAGGCATCAAGACCATAGGTAGCGAAATAGAAGTCGACATTGTTTTTAATTGATGATGTTGCCATATTGAAGGGAATACCATTTTTCTTAAGGTATCTGAAGACATCTTCTGCCCCTGCTCTTAATTTTGTGACATCCATTTCCAGAATTGTCTTGCGATACTCCATTTCTTTGAACTCGGCATACTCATCCAGTTTTTCCTTATCATATGGCATCTTGATCTCATCAAACATTGCCGCAATCAGAATAGTATCCTTGACTGAAGTATAGCGAGGATAAAATTCGTCAAAATTCACCTGACCATTTGATAATTTCATCAATGCCTTGTACCAAGCTGCCTCATTAGCCTTCTTGTCATTCACCAATGTACCATTGAAATCAAATATTACACCTTTAATCATATGTTTCACATGAAACATTACTGAAGATTGAATAATCGACCTCAGTAAAGTCTTTGATCCTTTCTTTGATAAATGGTGACTGATAATTGCAATCACGATAGACAGCAACGACATTTTCACAGCCATTAGCTATAACATCTTTAATTGGTGTAGTGGAATCCTCAACTACCAGGCAATCCTTCAAGGATAAACCAAGATTACTGGCTGCATCCAGATACATTTGCTTCTTTGATTGATAATTGCCATTATCATAGATAGTTTCATTTCTCTTGAACCAATTCTCCAGATGATAGGTGTCAAAATAGAAATCTACATTCTGTTTGACTGACATTGTAACAAGTACCATAGGAATCTTTCTTTCCTTAAGATAATCCAAAAAATCGGTTGCTCCTTCAAGAAGGTCAGTCATACCCTTCTCAATAATGGTTTCTTCATAGAGCTGACATTTCTTATTAGTAAACATATCAATCGTTTCTTGTGAAGTATCAAAACCATTCATTTTCAGATATTGCTCAGCTATCTGAGATTGACGAGAAATACCACCAACTTTAAAAACAGCTGGCAAGTCAATTTCCTTATCAAATAGTTCAATTGCTATTTTATTCCAGGTTTCGTTATGAATGGGATCATCAAGAATCAGTGTCCCATTAAAATCAAATAATACTGCTTTTATCATGTTTATATTATTTCATGAGATTCTTTCTAATGGAAGAATAAAAAAGGATTGTTTCATGTGAAACAATCCTATAAATTACTTGGTAATGACTTCCTGACCACCCATATATGGCTGAAGAACCTTAGGAATTCTGATTGAACCATCTTCATTGACATTATTCTCAATCAGAGCAATCAAACCACGTGGTGAAGCAAGAACAGTGTTGTTCAATGTATGAACAAAGTAGTTGCCTTTTTCACCCTTGACTCTGATACCCAATCTACGTGCCTGGGCATCACCTAAGTTAGAGCATGAACCTACTTCAAAGTATTTCTGCTGACGTGGAGACCAAGCTTCAATATCACAGGACTTTACTTTGAGATCTGCCAGGTCACCAGAACAGCATTCCAGCTGTCTGACCGGGATATCCAGATTTCTGAAGACTTCAACAGTATATCTCCACATGTCTTCATAGTACTTCATGGAGTCTTCTGGTTCACAAAGGACAATCATTTCCTGCTTTTCAAACTGATGAACACGATAGAGTCCTCTTTCTTCTAAACCATGAGAGCCACCCTCTTTTCTAAAACAAGGAGAATAAGAGGTCATGCGAATAGGCAATTCATCTTTCCTTAACATCTGACCTTGGAACTTGCCAATCATCGAATGTTCTGAAGTACCGATCAGATAGAGATCTTCACCTTCAATCTTGTACATCATAGCTTCCATTTCCGGGAAAGACATAACACCGGTAACAACACCAGCATGAATCATGAATGGTGGAATGGCATAAGTGAAGCCCTGTTTGATCATATAATCACGGGCATAAGCAATCATTGCTTCATGAAGGCGAGCGATATCGCCTAATAGATAATAGAATCCTTCACCAGATGTTCTGCCAGCCGCTTCCTTATCCATACCCTTCAAGGCATTGATAATATCAGCATGATGAGGAATATCGAATGCAGGCTGATATGCTTCACCAAAGCGTTGGACTTCAACGTTTTCTGAATCATCCTTGCCAATTGGTACAGAAGCATCAAGAATGTTAGGAATAACTAACATCTTATCCCTGATCAGAACCTTCAATTCCTCTTCCCTCTTTTCACATTCTTCAATCTCATCACCAATATTCTTAACTGCAGCCTTGACTTCTTCTGCTTCAGCCTTTAAACCCTGACGCATCAAGCCGCCAATTTCCTTTGACTTGCTGTTTCTTAATGCTCTCAAGCTATCAGCTTTGGTTTGCAATTCTCTGGCTTCTTCATCCAATTTCTTGACTTCATCAACAATAACAAGCTTCTCATCCTGAAACTTCTTTCTGATGTTTTCCTTGACAAGATCAGGATTCTCTCTAATTAACTTAATATCAATCATATTGCCTCCATAATTAAAAAAGCACCGTTAAGGACGTAAATGATACGTGGTGCCACCTTAGTTGCTTCTTGAATCTTTAACGCAGATATACGTGACGGATTAGGTCAGCTATAAGGTAGATTCATAGTTGTCTTCAGATGATTTGCACCAACCATCATCTCTCTATAATAAAGTTCAACCACTACTAGTCCTTAATACACACCAAAATAATACCACAGGTTAAGGAAATAAAGAAAAGAAGAGTGATTATTCATCACTCTTCAATGGTTTTTCTTCAATTTCCTCTTCGTGTTCAACAATATTGACTGCCTTAACAAAAGTTCCATCCTGTGGTTTAATCAGGCGTACACCAGTAGTTGCCCGACCAAGAGTTGAAACTTTGCTTAAATCAATTCGGATAATAATGCCATCATTAGTCATAATCATGCAGTCTTCATCACCATTGACCGCCTTCAAGGCAACAAGAGGACCATTCTTATCAGTAATATTAATAGTCTTGACACCCTTGGCACCACGAGAAGTAATGCGATATTCATCAACTGGAGTCTTCTTGCCAAAGCCTAGTTTTGAGATAACAAGAATTTCATTGCCTTGTGTTGAAGTGGCAGCGCCAATGATTTCATCTTCAGCATCAATATTCATACCACGGACACCAGCAGCTGTACGACCCATATCCCTAATGGAATTTTCGTTGATGCGGACAGCCTTACCATTGGAAGCGCCAATGATAATCTCATCATTGCCTGATGTTGGAAGAACCATCAGAATTTCATCATCTTCTTTCAATTTCAGAGCAATCTTACCAGTCTGACGAATTGAATCAAATTCTTCAATCTCAACTCTCTTGCAAAGACCTCTTCTAGTAATGAAGAAGAGATATTTATGTCCATGTTCACGACTAATTGGAACCAGAGCCTTAACCTTTTCATCCTTTTCGATATTGATGATATTCTGGACTGGCATACCCTTGGCATTTCTTGAAGATTCAGGAATCTGGTAACCCTTAATACGATAAACCTTGCCTTTATTGGTAAATAGCAACAAGTGATCATGTGTCGACATCGAGATATTCTGGTCAACAATATCATCATCAGTCAGTGACATGCCTTTGACACCCCTGCCACCACGATTCTGTGTACGATAGGTACTAACCGGCAGACGTTTGACATAACCTTTCATTGATAAGGAAATGACAACATTTTCTTCTGGTATCAGATCCTCATCCTCAACATCAACACCACCATCAACTATTTCAGTTCTTCTTGGATCATTGAATTTTTCCTTGATCAGAAGCAATTCTGATTTGATGATTGCTAAGACTCTTGAGTGATTAGCAAGAATATCTTCATAATCCAGAATCAAGGCGTGCAACTCATCAAGTTCATTATTGATCTTTTCTCTTTGCAAACCGGTAAGTCTTCTGAATTGCATATCAAGAATAGCTTTTGATTGTGCATTATCCAGACCAAATTCAAGATTGAATTTGATATAGACTTCATCATCATCCTTGGATGAACGAACAATATTCATAATCCGATCGATATTATCAATTGCCGTCTTCAAACCTTCGAGAATATGAGCTCGCTCCTTGGATTTTGCCAAATCATACTCTGTTCTTCTGGTGATTATTTCTATCTGATGATCAATATAATGTCTGATAATATCCTTAAGACTTAATAACATTGGTGTATTATTAACCAAAACATTATTATTGACACCAAAAGAGGATTGCAAAGGTGAAAGCTTATAGAGCTGATTGAGAATGACTTCAGGTTGCACATCCTTCTTAAGTTCAATCTCAATCCGAATACCATTACGGCTATTGGATAAGTCACGCATATCAACAATGCCTTCAACAATCTTATCCTTAACCAGGTCATTGATTTTATCATAAAGAACCTGTTTGTTAGTGAGATAAGGAATTTCCTTGACTGTTAACATGGACTTGCCTTTGCCCATATCTGAAATATCAACCTTAGCTCTCATGATAATGGAACCACGGCCGCTTTCATATGCCTGGCGAATACCACTACGGCCGATGATATAGCCACCAGTTGGAAAATCAGGTCCAGGAATCAGTTGCATCAATTCAGCAGTGGTGATATCAGGATTATCAATTGTTGCAATAATGCCATCAATAACTTCTCCTAAATTATGAGTAGGCATATTGGTTGCCATGCCGACAGCAATTCCCATTGAGCCATTGACAAGAAGATTAGGAAATTTAGAAGGCAATACCGAAGGTTCCTTATGGCGAGCATCATAATTATCACGCCAATCAATAGTCTCTTTCTTAATGTCCTGCAACAATTCCAAAGATATTTTGGACATTCGGGCTTCAGTGTAACGCATAGCAGCGGCACCATCACCATCCAAAGAACCAAAGTTGCCATGACCATCCACTAGCGGATAGCGATAAGAGAAGTTTTGGGCCATACGCACCATCGTATCATAGATGGCAGTATCGCCATGGGGATGATATTTACCCATGACTTCACCAACGATATTTGCAGATTTGACATGTGGTTTATCTGGTGTAAATCCAGCATCATACATTGCCCAAAGAACACGACGATGAACTGGCTTCATGCCATCTCTGACATCTGGAAGTGCACGGTCAATAATGACAGACATTGAATAGGAAAGGAAATCATCACGCATTTCAGAAGAGATGTTGATTTCCTTCATATTGCCATGATTGAAATAACGATTATCCAATTCGTTCATAAAGCACCTCCTTAGTAGTCCAGATTCTTAGCAAAGTGAGCATTTTCGATGATGAAATTCTTACGTGGTTCAACTTCATCTCCCATCAACATGGAGAAGACCTGATCAGCATCAATGGCATCAGGAATTGTTACTCTCTTTAATGTTCGATGTTCAGGATCAAGAGTTGTTTCCCATAATTGGTCAGGATCCATTTCACCAAGACCCTTATAACGCTGAATATCATATTTTTCATCACCAAAGTCTCTTTTTGCCAATTCCAATTCTTCATCGGAATAGCAATATCTTAAAGTACGCTGACCTTTGAATAGCTTATATAGTGGTGGCATAGCAATATAAACATAACCACCTTCAATCAGAGGTCTAAAGTAACGATAGAGGAAGGTAAGCATCAGAGTGGCAATATGCTGGCCATCAACATCTGCATCGGTCATAATGACAATTTTATGATATCTGAGTTTGGAAACATCGATATTATCACCAAAGCCACAACCAAAAGCAGAAATCATCATGTTGATTTCAGCATTTTCAAAGACACGCTGCTGACGAGCTTTTTCAACATTCAGGATCTTGCCACGAAGTGGAAGAACAGCTTGGAAGTCTGAATCACGACCCTGCTGGGCAGAACCACCAGCAGAATTACCCTCAACAATATATATTTCTGAAATAGTTGCATCCTTGGAAGCACAGTCCTTTAATTTAGTTGGCAGATTAGCACCATTGAAATCGCCTTTTCTGCGAACTGATTCTCTGGCCTTCTTAGCAGCTAAGCGTGCTTCAAGTGCAGCTTTGGCCTTTTCGATAATAATCTTAGCAACAGCTGGATTTTCCAAAAGATAATGTTTTAGATATTCACCAAATACTTCACGAACAGCTTTTGTTACTTCAGAACTTCCTAATTTGGCTTTGGTCTGTCCTTCATATTGAGGATCAGGATGCTTGACAGAAATAATAGCTGTCAGACCTTCCTTCAGATCATCAGAAGTCAAAGAATCTTCATTATCCTTGATCAGCTTGTTGTTCTTGGCATAAGCATTGATAACACGATTCAATGTAGCTCTAAAGGAATCAATATGAGTACCACCATCTGGTGTCAGAATATTATTGCAGAAAGCATAGACCTTTTCGGAATAGGAAAGATTATATTGCAAAGATATTTCAACATTGATATCCATGCCATCAACAGTAATCTGCTTATCAACATAAAGAACATCATCAAAGATTGGTCTTTCATTTTCATTTAGAAACATGACAAATTCCTTGATACCACCCTCATAGCAGAAAGCAGTAGTACCATGATGTTCATCATCCTTATCCCAAGTAAAAACAAATTTGATTCCTTTGTTTAAGAAAGCCATCTGCCTGATTCTTGAGAAAAGAACATCATAATCAAAGACAGTTCCTTCCTTGAAGATAGCATCATCCGGCTTGAAGCGAACAGTGGAACCATGAATGTCTTTAGCACATTCACCAATAATATGAAGAGGAACAGAAACAGAACCACCATTTTCAAATTTGATATAAGATGCTTTTCCATCTTTATGAATAGTAACATCAAGCCATTTGGATAAGGCATTGACAACACTGGCACCAACACCATGCAAGCCACCTGATACCTTATAGGCACCACCACCAAATTTTCCACCAGCATGAAGAACAGTAAAGATGGTCTCGACAGTTGATTTTCCAGTCTTAGGATGAATTTCAATCGGCATACCACGACCATCATCCTTGACAGTCACAACATCATCCTTATCGACAGTGATTTCAATATCATGGGCATAGCCTGCCAGAGCTTCATCAACGGAGTTATCGATAATTTCCCAGACCAGATGATGCAAACCATTCTTATCGGTAGTACCGATGTACATGCCTGGTCTTTTTCTGACAGCTTCAAGTCCTTCTAAAACCTGAATATCATCAGAAGTGTAGTTGTCATGTTTAATTGCAGTTCCCATTTCCCCTCCTATAATCTAATCAAGTTGCATTTTCTCTTGATATCAACCATCTTGATATCAGTACTAGTAATGATTGTTTGCGTATCAGCAGGTAAAATATTCAATAGACGTTCCTGATTATCACTATCAAGTTCAGACAGAATGTCATCAAGAAGAATTATTGGTGCTGTACCAGTTGTCATTCTGATATAATCGGCAATTGCCAATTTGAATGAAATGAAGGTCATGCGCTTTTGTCCTTGGGAGGCAATATCACATAAGTCAATATCATCCATTTTGAAGACATAATCTTCATGATGAGGTCCAAAGGTTGCATAGTGATAATACCTGTCCTTTTCAAAAGAAGTCTTGATACGTTTCATCAGCTCATCAATTGGACAGCATTTGTGATAATCAATAAAGATCTTATTCGAAGTATTGGATAGCTTTTGATAATAGTCATTAATAAGCGGGTTGATCTTCTCAAAGAAAGCAGTACGTTCAGCTATCAGTCTTTGCATTTCCGGCAACATCTTGCCATCAATGATTGATAATAATACTTCATCTATTTTTTCTTCCTTTAACAAGGCATTCTTCTCTTTCAGAAGCAGATTGTATTTAAGCAAGGCATTGAGATAACTGTGGTTGATCTTGCCTATCTCAATATCCATAATCTTTCTTCTCTCTCTTGGTGACTTATCGAATAATTCCAAATCAGAAGGTTTGAAGAGAATGGCATTCAGCTTGCCAATGAATTCTGAAGTTTTCTTCCTGATCTGATCGTTATAGATAAGGCTTTTGCCACTGGAATTAATGACAACCCGAAACTTTCCCACATCACTGAGAATATCAATTCTGGCAAATTCACCATCATTGTTGATCAATGCCTTATCATTATTGGTTCTGAATGATTTGGTGTTGGAAACAACAATGATGCTTTCAAGAATATTGGTTTTGCCAATGCCGTTGGGACCAATAATAATATTCAGCCCCTTATCAAATTCAAATTGTCCCTGATGATAAGATCGATAATCCTTAAGAGCAATCTTATTGATAATCATGCAATTTCATATTTCTGGCCATTGATTTCAACAATATCACCTGGATGCAGTTTTCTTCCGCGGCGATTATCCTCAATGCCATTGATAATCACTTTGTTCTCAAAAAGAAAAAGCTTGGCTTCACCACCGCTACTGATCAGGTCAGCAACCTTTAAAAGCTGCTGAAGTGTAAGATAGTCATTTTTAATCTTAATTACCATATAATTCACCCACTTATACATGATAATTATAGCATTTTTATGATTTAAAAGCCACTTTTTAAGGAGTTGACTATAATAAGTATATATATACGAAATAAAGACAATTCTTTAAAAATCAAGTTTATTTTTATAAGAACATCATTAACCAACAGAATAATGATTATTTATCACCATTATAAATGTCTATAAAATTTGTGAATATATGGACAAATAACAAGTGCAAATGCTTTCAAAAGGTGTTATGGTATAGATATCAGAGAATCTACAATAGGAGGTTTATATTTAATGTTAGTTTCTATGAAAGAAATCTGTGCTAGAGCTAAAGAAGGCCATTACGGTGTTCCTGCTTTAACTTCTGGTAATGAACACATTGTCAGATCTGCTATCGAAGCAGCTGAAGAAAAGAACTCACCACTTATCCTATTATGTAATGTCAAGGCTCCTGACTTCCAATATTTAGGCAAGGTTATCAATGACTTAGCTGCTCAGTCAAGAGTACCGGTAGCTGCTATCCTTGACCACGGTCCTGACTATGCATCATGTGTTAGAGCAGTCAAAGCCAATCTTACTGATATCATGATTGATAAGTCAGCAGAACCATACGAAGTCAATGTTGCTGAAACAAAGAAAGCAGTTGAGTTAGCTCATGCGGCTGGCATGTATGTTGAAGCAGAATTAGGACATGTTGGCAACGCTGATAATTATGATGAAGATGGTCATTCTGCATTTACTGATCCAGAAGATGCAATCAGATTCGTTGAAGAAACTGGTGTTGACTTCCTAGCAGTTGCTGTTGGTACAGCTCATGGTGCTTATCCAAAGGGCAAGAAGCCAGAAATTCAGTTTGAATTATTGAAGGAACTAAGAGATAAGGTTCCAGTACCTCTGGTACTTCATGGTGGATCAGGTTCAGGTGACGAAAATATTGCTGAAGCATGCCGTTGCGGTATCACTAAGGTTAACCTGGCTAATGACTTATACCAAGGCTGCATTGAAGAAGTTCTTAACCACGACTGGAGCTCAGGTTGGGCTGCTTATGGTTTCTATGGTGTAGTTGCTCAGGGTTATAAGAAAGTAGCTAAACACTATATGGATGTCTGTGGTTCTACAGGCAAAGCTTGGACTAAGGAACCTAAGGGTCTTACTTCCAAAGCTGAAACAGAAGATGTCAAGGAAGGTTAATTCCCGATAATCAGATATTTAAAAATCCGATTCAGTGAATCGGATTTTTTTAATCAATTGATTAGCGATAGGTTCTGACAGGTGAAATCAGCTGGACAACATCTGAATCCTTATCCGGTTTTATGACCATTGGTCTTAATTCACCATTGAAACTAATGACTGCCACATCACTTCTAATAGCCCTTAAGGCATCAATCAGATATTTGCCAGAGCAGGAAATATTAAGTGGTTGTCCTTCATAGGAAATGACATCAATCTTTTCATATGATGAACCCATTTGTGATGAACAGGTAATATCAATCTGATTAGCATTTATCGAAAGACGAACAATATTCTTGCCATCCGACTTGATGAAGGAACTGCGATCAACTGCATTAATAAGATTCTTGCTGTTAACAGTCAGGACCTGAGTGAATGTACCAGCTAAGAGCTTAGCAGTATCCGGGAAAGCATCATCCAGCAAACGGGTCTGGATTCGGGAATTTTTGAAAAGGAAACAGATTTTTTGGGAATCAATGATAATGGAAATGCTTTCTTCACCAACAATGGAATGAAGAACATCACTGAGATATTTAGCAGGAACAGTAATATTGAACTTCAGTTCCTGATCAACATCAACTGTCTTGGAAGCTAAACGGAAAGAGTCAGTTGCATTGACATGCAATTTGCCATTTTCCGCTTTCATATTAACACCAGTCAGAACTGGTCTGATTTCCTTATCGGAACATGCAAAGGAAGTCTGTTCAATGATATCACTGAACAGTTTGGTATCAAGTTTGAATGGATAACCGGAAGTAAACTCAAAATTGATTTCCGGATATTCAAAGGCTCTGATGCCGTTGATTTTGAATTCGGAATTGCCTCCGGAAATCTTAGTCAAAGTTCCATCCATCACTTCGATGCTGATTAGTTCTGAATCAATCTTTCTTACTATTTCCAAAAGATATTTTGATTCAATGACAATCTCACCTTCTTCAAGAATAGTAAGAGTAGTATTATCCCCAACCTTCAATACAGTCTTAATGGAAATATTTGAATCAGAAGATGTTAAAGACAGTGCATCTTCACTGGCAACAATCTTAATGCCAGATAAGGCTGGTAGTGGTGTATTGTTGGCAATTGCTCGCGCTTGCAAAGTGAGCACATCCATAAATTCTCTTTTAGCAATTTTGAAATTCATATTCACGCCTCTTTTATTTATCTAAATATATATCTATTATTACTATTATTATACTGTGGAAAAGTGTGGATAAGCAGATAACTCCCTTAGCTAAAGGGTTTTAGCGTACTTTTGGTGTTGATATTGACTGTTGGTTATTTGGTGATTATTTGATTCGTCCCTCAATCTCATTGATGACTTTGACATAAAGAGAATCAGATTTCAGCAGTTTTTCAACACGGTCACAGGCACTGATGACTGTTGAATGATCACGCTTGCCAAATTCATTGCCAATATCCTTATAAGGAGCGTCAATCAGTTTCCGGCAAAGATACATGGCAATATGTCTGGCAGTCGCAATATTCTTGGTTCTGGTTGCAGAAATGATCTGTTGTTTAGTTAAGCCATAGTAATCACAAACACATTTTCTGATGACATTGATGGTTAATTCGTTCTTGGTTTCCTTGACCTGTCCTTTGAAGGCTTCCATTGCGGTTTTTAATGTGATGCGGTCTTCATCGGAAAAATTAATGGAATAGAAAAGCAGACGGTTGACAGCTCCTTCCAAAGATCTGACATCAGTTGAAAAATTGGTGGCAATATAATTAAGAACTTCATCATCAACCAGATTGGTTTCAATATTGTTTGAGATTTTCATTTTCAAAATATTGATACTGGTCTCATATTCCGGTGCTTCAATATTGACATTCAATCCTTGATTAAAACGGGAAATGATGCGATCTTCCAGTCCATGAATATCAGAAGGCACCCTATCAGCTGTCAAACAGACCTGCTTATAGTTGTTAACAAGATCATTGAAGACAGAGAAGAAGACTTCATGGGTCTTTTCCTTGCCAGCAATGAATTGGATGTCATCCACAAGCAACAAATCCAAATCATGGAATGATTTTTTGAAGTCATCCAGTTTCTTGGTGGTTGTAGCTTTGCAAACTCCTTCGACAAAATCAAGACCTGATACAAAGCCAATTTTCTTATTTGGGAAGAGTTGTCGGACTCGATTGCCGATAGCATTCAAAAGATGTGTTTTGCCTAGACCAGAATTGCCATAGATGAATAAAGGATTATAGATTAAGCCAAGATTTTCAGCCACAGTTGATGCAGCTACCTGCGCTTGGGCATTGGAACGGCCGATGACGAAATTGCCAAAGTTATAGGAAGGATCAATTTTCCGGGAAATAGCCAGTTCATCCCAGAGACTATTGCTGTAGTTCTGGAGTTCTTCCTTCTCTTCTTCAACCCTTAAGCAAAGAATGGTCTTTTGGCCAACTGTCTCATGCAGACAATCTTCAATCAGTTTGGTTTTGTCTTTCAGAATGCTTAAATGAATTAAATGAGGCACAATAACCAAAGCAATACCATCTTCAAGCGATCTAAGCTTTGCTACAGAAAAATATAGATTAAAGACATTGTCATTTATCTCATGTGTTTCTTTTAATTTAGTTAGCGTTTTCTTCCAGACATCATTTAAATAATACTCGTTTGTTGTCATATTCTTATCTACCTAACATGTGTGCATTCTAATTATATGCCTAGTAAAATAGGCATTTCCATGTAAAAACAAAGTCATTTTTCCACATTCCACATTCAAAGTTTTCCACAAACCTAATAACTATCGCATATTAGACAGTTTTCCACATTTCTCCACATCTTTTTCAAGTGGAAAACTTGTTGATAATTTTTCCACATTGATATCCACTGTGGATAATCGTGATAGTGTAAAATTATCCACACCAGTTATGTTGATAAAATAATCGATAAAATAAGGGTTTATTATGGTTTTCCACAAATCCACATAGTGTTGATAAGTCTCAAAAAATGCTGTTGGTAACCATAGTTGATAATAATGATTCCTAATAAGAAAATCAAAAGTTATTCACATAGCTGCTTAGAAATTATCAACATTATATAATGAACATTAATTCACTTGTTAGAATGCTTATAATATAATACTGATATGCATAAGATGGAAAAGACAACATTTACCAACATGTGCCTTGTTGTAAAAGAAAATATGATTCTGGTTCAGGATGGACATGATGAAAACTGGCCAGGATTGACCCTGCCTGGTGGTCATGTGGAAATTAGTGAATCCTTTTATGATGCGGTTATCAGGGAAGTAAAGGAAGAAACAGGTTTGACAATCACCAATCCAAAACTCTGTGGCATTGAGGAATATATACCTGAATATGAAAAAGGTGAAGATCGTTATGTCATGCTGTTATATCGGGCAAATGAATTTTCAGGTGAATTGAAATCATCAGATGAGGGTGAAGTCTTTTTCATTGAACGTGATAAGCTGGATGATTATGTCTTATCAATGGATTTAAAGGAAATTCTTCAGATAATTGAAAATGACAATTTCACGGAATTCTTCTATTATCAGGAAGGAAAAGACTGGAAAAAGAAAATAGTATAGGAGTCAGATATGTTAAAGACTGCAGATCTTTTTGATTTAAATCACACATTAGCCAAGGATTATCTTCAAGAATATGAATATCCTTGGGAAGCGCTAAAAGGCATCAGGAATCTGATCATTGAATTGCAAAAGAGTCTTGGTGATGAATATGTTGAAACAAGTCCTCAGGTCTTTGTTCATAAAGAGGCAACAATTTTTCCTACTGCTTATTTAGGTGCGCCTTGCATCATTGGCAAAGGAACAGAAGTAAGACATGGTGCTTTTATCAGAGGCAGTGCCCTGGTTGGCGAAAACTGTGTTGTTGGCAATTCTGTTGAACTGAAAAATGTCATACTTTTTGATAATGTTCAAGTTCCTCATTACAATTATGTTGGTGATTCAATTCTGGGTTATAAATCCCATATGGGTGCCGGATCCATTACTTCCAATGTCAAATCAGACAAGAAGAATATAATTATCCATGGTGAAGTGGAAATGGAGACTGGCATCAAGAAAATTGGTGCTATGCTCGGTGATAATGTGGAAGTTGGTTGTAATTCCGTGCTTAATCCTGGTACTATCATAGGTCCTAACAGCAACGTTTATCCTTTGTCATGTGTCAGAGGTGTAATTCCAGCTAACAGCATTCGCAAACATGATGGAACAATTGTACAGAAAGCATAAAGACATTCTGCTGTATTGATTATTCAAAAACATAATCTATCAATTATAAATGAGAAAAAATGCACATTGATATGTGCATTTTTTTGGTTATAAAAAACATAAAGTTTGAAATACAAACAATGGCTATTGAACTTTGGTTGCCAGACCACCAAGGGATGTTTCCTTCAATTCCCTTGGTATCATTTTGCCAGTATCCTTCATGGTATTGATGATGGTATCAAAACTGACAATATTTGGGGAAATATCAAATTTGTATTTTGATAAGACAGCAGCGTCAATAGCTCTGATAACAGCCACAGCGTTTCTTTCAATGCATGGAATGATGACCAGGCCATGAACAGGATCACAAGTCAAGCCTAAATGATGTTCCATGGCTATTTCAGCCGCATATTCAATCTGGTCCATTGAAAGATTCAAAAGATAAGCATAGGCTGCAGCAGCCATCGAACAGGCAGTTCCTATCTCTGCCTGGCACCCACCCATTGCCCCGGAAATTGTTGCATTCTCCTTGATCAGATTGCCAAAGATGGAAGCCACTGCCAAAGAATCGATCAGTTTGTCATCATCAAAACCAAGATTGTGCTTGCAATAATACATCAAAGAAGCCATGACTCCACAAGAACCATCAGTTGGTGCAGTTACTACAATATCCCGATCAGCATTCTGTTCATTGGCACTATAGGCATAAGCCATCAGAAAGAGCCTGTTTTGCATTTGCTGATCATTTTCGCATATTGCCTTTTGATAGAGTTTGGAAGCACAGCGTTCTATTTTGATGGAACCTGGCAAAAAGCCCTCTGCTTGCAGCCCCTTTTCAACACAGCTATCCATTGTTTTAAGAATCATCTTCAGATAATCCCGAATATTATCATCTTCATGCTGATAGACATAATCACAAAGTGACCACCCTTCCTTTTGACAGCGTTCCTTGATTTCTACCAAGCTTTTTTCCTGATATGGACAGGCAATAGCAAAATCCTTTTCCCTGATTTTGATAGTTCCTCCACCAATGGAAAAAACAGTCCATTTGATTATCTTGCCATTAACATTGCCATATAGATAGAAGCCTGATGGGAATTCTTCATCCCAATCCAATTTGAAATCAATGCTGCAAGGAATATCCGCAAAGGTTTTTTTGATAATATAGTCGGTAAAATGTCCCTTGCCAGTCAGTGATAATGAACCATAGAGTTCAATATTGACTGAACTGACATCAGGATATTCTTCCAAAAACATCTTGCATGCCCGATAAGGAGCCAATGTATGTGAACTTGAAGGACCTGGTCCTGCTTTGTATAATTCTCTAATCGTTTCCATATCTCTTACATTATATAATAATGAGGATGTGTTTTAGGAAGGTGTGAAGATGTATAAGGGTGTAATATTTGATTTGGATGGAACAGTACTTGATACGATTGAAGATATCAAGGATGCTCTAAATGAGGCCTTAGGTAAAATGGGCTACTTTCATTCCTATAGCAATGAAGAGACAATGCTGATGGTGGGCAGCGGTTTCAAGGTTCTGATTGAAAGGGCTGTACCAGAAAATACATCAGATGAAGATGTTGAAAAGGTCTTGCATTATTTTATTGAAGCATATGATAAATGCTATGATAAGAAGACCAAAGCCTTTAGCGGCATCAGAGAAGTATTAGGAACAATGATGGACAAAGGCATCAAATTGGCCATCAATTCCAATAAACAGGATGATTTTACCAAAGCTCTGATTGCAAAATGCTTTAATGATATCAATTGGACTGCTGTCATCGGCTATCGTAATAATCATAAAAAGAAACCAGATCCAGAATCTGTCTTTGAAATAGCCAAACTAATGAATCTGCCATTAAATGAACTGCTATATGTTGGTGATAGCGATGTTGATATCATGACTGGCCATAATGCAGGCATTGATACAATACTAGTCAGCTGGGGCTACCGTCCATTGGAAATAGCAAAGAAAACAAAGCCGAAATATATTGCAAACAATCCTAAGGAAATGCTTGAAATCATCATAAAATAAGGCTTTATTGATTGCCTAAAGCCTGAAAATCAATTAGAATATTGGTGTCACATTGAAAAGAAGAGTAGCTTATATCATATCTGCAAGCGAGTCCTGAATTGGTGGAAAGAGGATCAGTAAAAATAAGTGAAGAAAGACTTGGAGTGAAACGTATTTCTGCGTTAAAGATATCAAGGGCATGGATGTTTCCATGAACTAAGGTGGTACCGCGTTAATGACGTCCTTAGATCAGGGCGTTTTTTATTTACAGGAGGAAAAATGGAAAGAGTATTAAATGACCAGCAAAAAGTCAGAAGACAGAAGATGGAAGATTTAAGAAACAAAGGCATCAATCCTTTTGGCAATGCCTTTGCAAGAACAGCATTCATTAAGGATATCAGAGACAACTATAGCCAGTTCAATAAGGCAGAACTTGAAGAAAAGAAAGTTGATGTCAGAATTGCTGGCCGTATCATGTCCAAAAGAAGAATGGGCAAGATGTGCTTTATGAACATTCAGGACAAGACCGGAAGAATTCAGCTTGTCATCAACAAGGCAGACCTAGGTGAAGAGCCATATGAACTAGTCAAGGCATCAGATTTGGGAGATATCATTGGCTTGGATGGTTATATCTATCGCACTAACCCTACTGAACAGAATCCACAAGGTGAATTGTCTGTTTATGTTCTGCAATATACCCATTTGACTAAGGCTTTGACACCACTGCCAGAAAAGTTTCACGGACTTACTGACAAGGAAGAAAGATATCGAAGAAGATATGTTGATCTAATAATGAATGAAGAATCAAAGAAAGTTGCTTTCCTAAGACCACAGATTCTAAGGACCATTCGTGATTATATGGATAACCAGGGCTTTACAGAAGTGGAAACACCAGTTCTTACTACTTTATTGACTGGTGCTTCAGCTCGACCTTTTGTGACTCATCATAATACCCAGGATCTTGATATGTATCTGCGCATTGCCCTGGAATTAAATCTCAAGCGTCTTCTGGTTGGTGGCATGGAAGCAGTTTATGAAATTGGCCGAACATTCAGAAATGAAGGCATGGATGCTATGCATAATCCGGAATTCACTTTGATGGAAGCCTATCTGGCTTATTCCAATCTTGAAGGAATGATGGATCTGACTGAAGGCATGTATTGTACAATTGCTGAAAAGCTAGGCAAGGATACCTTTAAATTCCTTGGCCATGACATCTGCATCAAGGCTCCATTCAAGCGTTTATCAATGGTTGAAGCAATCAAGGAACAGACTGGCATTGATTTCTCAAAGGAGATGAGTTTTGAAGAAGCTGCTGAGCTAGCCAAGGAACATCATATTGAAGTAGAAAAGCATTTCACTGTTGGCCACATCATCAATGCTTTCTTTGAAACTTATGTTGAAGAAACTTTGATTCAGCCAACCTTCCTCTATGGTCATCCAGTTGAGATTTCTCCTCTAACAAGAGCTAATGAAAAGGATCCACGTTTTGTTGACCGCTTTGAACTGTTCATTGGTGGTAAGGAATTTGCCAATGCCTATACCGAGCTTAATGATCCAATTGATCAGCTGGCCAGATTTGAAGACCAGCTCAAAGCACGTGAATTAGGTGATGATGAAGCTAATGATATTGATATGGATTTCGTTGAAGCATTGGAATATGGCATGCCACCAGCAGGTGGTATTGGCTATGGCATTGATAGATTGTGCATGCTGTTTACCGAAGCAGAATCCATCAGAGATGTCATCCTATTCCCCACAATGAAGCCAGTATCGGATTAAAAACCCATAAAAATGGTTTTGACACGAAGTGAACCCAATTTCTTGGACATTGAAATGAGCATGCTGCCTGAATAGTAATTAAGGATTGGTTTCTGTATTCTACAGGAGTCAATCCTTTTGGTTTTGCAGCAATCCTCTGATTGTCATGGTAGCGGATGCAATCCTCCATCTCTTTCTGCAATTCTTCTAGTGTATTGAATGCATGTTCATATCCATAGAACATTTCATTCTTCATCCTGCCAAAGAAGCTTTCCATAGGCGAATTGTCCAGGCATTGATTGAATGATGCCTTTGTCCTTTAGTGCTTTATTATATTCATTCATCTGGTATTGCCACCCCTAATCTGAATGCAGGAATAAATCCTTCATAACTCTTAACCTGTTCAATATCATCCAGCAGAAAAAGAGTATAGAGAGGATGTGTAAAATATTTCATGCTATCTAAATATTAGACCACTGGCCTCCCCTTTTCCGCCTTGCCAGTGAAAAGTTTGATTTTGTGTCTCAATAGCCTTAATGCAAGTCTTTTACTTAATCCGGCAATCAAAAAATAGAAAACATCTTTGCAGTTGTTATATGCACTCTGAACAATCGACGTTTTGTCGCATCAGGGTTAACCTACAATTTCCAAAACCGAATCAAACTCTTTAAATGAATATGATTACCTGAGGTTGTACTTAAAGTATTTCCTTATTATCTCAACATAGTGTTTTCGTAAGGTGTGATTCATTTGATATTCACTTTCCAGTAATTAACTCGTAAGTAAATAAATCACCAATATTATGCTTGAGTATAGGCGGCAAAATAAAGGCTCAGCATATTGACATATATGCTTAATTTAATTTAAATTATAAGCATAAATGTCAAAGCAAAAGGAAGTGATCGTATGGCATGTTCTGAAGAAATTGTCAAAATGGCAAAAGAAAATAATGGAATCGTTACTGCGTCGATGGTATCTGATGCCGGCATTTCCAGAGGAAATTTAAAATACCTGGCTGATAAAGGGAAACTGGAAAAAGTATCCCGTGGGGTATATGTCCTTCCTGAAAGCTGGGAGGATGAATTCATAAATGCGCAAAGCAGATATAAGAAGGGAATCTTCTCTCTGGAAACGGCTTTGTTTCTTCATGATCTTACCGACAGAACACCAAATAAGTTATCCATGACATTCCCCTCCACATACAATCTAACGAGCCCTAAGAATAACGGCATCTGCTGCAACAGTTCAAAAGAGCCTTTGTACAGTTTGGGCATCACAGAAGTCGAGACCCCAGGCGGCAATATGGTGAGAGCATACAACGTAGAACGTACTTTGTGCGACCTGCTTAAACCGAGAAACGAAAGCGATATTCAGATGGTTACCGAAGCGTTCAAAAGATATACATCGGGAAACAGTAAAAACATTCCTCTTCTGTCTGAGTATGCGAAGACTTTTAAGGTGGATGATAAGTTAAGATCTTATCTGGAGGTGCTGCTATGAAAAACGCTATGCAATTTAAAGCTGTTATTAAAAAGATTGCAAAAGAAAAGCAGATTTCTGCCCAGCTTGTATTACAGAACTATATGCTGGAAAGATTTCTGGAAAGAGTATCTATTTCAAAATACAGAGATCAATATATTATCAAAGGCGGTTTTCTTATTGCCTCGATGGTTGGATTAGACACCAGGGCAACCATGGATATGGATGCAACCATAAAGGGAATCCCAGTCAATGAAGACACGGTTCGAAAGATGATTGAAGAAATCATTACTGTTCCGATTAGTGATGAGATCACCTTTCATCTGAAAGGTGTCGGAGAAATCCGTGAAGGAGACGAATACACTGGATATCGTGTAGCTTTGAGCGCTGATTATGAAAAGATGTCCGTTCCTTTAAAACTTGATATCACAACTGGAGACAAAATCACTCCGCGAGAAATAGAATATTCCTATCATCTGATGATGGAAGATCGCAGAATCAATGTTCTGGCATATAACCTGGTAACCGTTCTTGCCGAAAAACTGGAGACGATCATATCCCGAGGCGACCAAAATACGCGACCAAGAGATTATTATGATGTATATATCCTGACAGTACTGCAGAACGAAAAAATCGATTTAAACAGTCTCAAAGAAGCGCTTGAACAAACCACAAGGAAAAGAGGTTCCACAGAAATAGTTAAGCAATACAAGTCGGTTATTCAAATCGTAAGAGAAAGTGATGCTATGCAGAAGCAGTGGAATAATTATGCCAGTAAATTTGACTATACGTCTGGAATAAATTTCTCTGACACCTGCGATGCGGTTATGAATATTATGGAGCAGCTTAGCAGGACGAATTGAGGGAAGAAAATCAATAAGATCAGATCGATGTTGGAATACAACACATACTGCATTTGGCTCTATGATGAAGATGGCGAAATCGTTGATAATGATAACCCTTTCGAATGAGAAGATGATAAGGAATTGACAGATGCATTTATGGCTGTAAGCAATCTCTACGATACTTTCTATATTGATAATGAGAAAGAATTCAAATATGTAGGGTGTCCAGATGAAGATACTAGGAAAGTTGATAGGTCTAATTAATCATGCTGTCAACGCTCTTCAAGAAAAGAACAACGGAAAGTATGAAATTATCAATGACATCCATTATGATTTCTAAAACAAGATAATCCAAGTTTTGCAGGCTCTCAAGCGAGAGCTTTTTTCTACGTTAAAAATAATCAACTTATAAGTTGATAAACTAATGCTATCGCTTGTTTTTTCTGTTTGCAGGGAAGGATCTTATGGCGAACAAAAGAAAAGATAGCAAATAATACCTGGTTTTTTAAAACTTGACATGATTTTTAATTGCCTGAAAGGATTGATCACTAATCACATGTTCAATACGACAGGCGTCCTTAATGGCTGTTTCCTGATCAACACCTAAACGGACAAGAAAATCAGCCAATACCGTGTGCCGATCGTAGATCTTTTCTGCAATCTCACGGCCTGCTTCTGTAAGTGAGAGGGAGCCATCTTCATCAACGGTCACATAGCCGCCATTTTTCAGAAGCCCCATGGCTCGGCTGACACTGGGTTTGGAATAACCCATGAGTGAGACATGCAAGTGACAGTTTTTTTAAGAAACACAACCTTTCATCTGGTGCCCCGTTGCAACTGTGGGTATAAAATTAAGGAAAAGGAAGGTGGCTATAAAAAAATGAAACTATTATTCAACATTCTAATCCCGTTTTTTGGCACATCCTTAGGTGCAGCCTGTGTTTTCGTTATGCGCAAGCAGCTCAGTGATGTTGTGCAGCGTATTCTGACCGGTTTTGCTGCCGGTGTAATGGTGGCAGCCTCCATCTGGAGCCTGCTGATTCCAGCAATGGAACAGGCGGAATGGATGGGAAAGCTGTCATTTGTTCCTGCGGCTGTCGGTTTCTGGATTGGCATTCTCTTTCTGTTGGGACTTGACCGCTTGATTCCCCATCTTCATGCTAACAGCAGTCAACCGGAGGGACCAAAAAGCCAGCTAAGAAAAACAACAATGATGGTACTGGCAGTGACACTCCACAACATTCCGGAGGGCATGGCTGTTGGTGTTGTCTATGCAGGACTTCTCTCCGGCAATGCGCAAATCAGCGCTGCGGGAGCACTGGCTCTGTCACTGGGAATTGCCATTCAGAATTTTCCAGAAGGAGCGATTATTTCCATGCCCCTGAAAGCAGAAGGTGAAAGCAAGGGAAAAGCGTTTCTTAGTGGGGTTCTCTCGGGTGTTGTCGAACCAATTGGAGCAATGTTGACCATTCTTGGTGCAAAACTGGTTATTCCGATTCTTCCTTATCTGCTGAGCTTTGCGGCTGGATCAATGTTCTATGTGGTGGTAGAGGAGCTGATTCCGGAAATGTCACAGGGCGAACATTCAAACATCGGCACAATTGCCTTTGCTGTTGGTTTTTGTATCATGATGGCACTTGATGTGGCATTGGGATAATACACAGAAGAGTCAGTGAAGAGCTTGGTGGAAACTGTCTAATATTTGGTTTTGACAAGAAGCGTCTTGAATTGATGTGCATCACACCATCAGGCATAAACCTGTGTTAGTTGCAATATCAAAAATGTCCTGGACAAGATAAGCAATTGAAAATAGAATCGAAGGTATTCTAAGTAAGTCAGATGCTAGCTTATTAATAGGTAATAGGCGAAGAAAGATCTGCAAAGCATTTGAAGTGAGGAAAAGTCATGAATCGATATGATGAAATCCAAAATGCCTATCATTATCTTGGGAAAGAGGCGACATTTTGTGATGGCATGATTACCTGTTCCACAAACAATCAGGACTTTTGACATCTCATAATAAACATGATATTTCATTTAAGTTAGCAGCTAATAACTAAGAGGCTGCTTCTTCTTTTAATTGCAAGTTAGCTATTACTAACTGAAGGAAATATTGAAGGGAGCGTGAATATGAAACTTAAAAAATCAACAGAAGACTACCTGAAAACCATATATATTCTCAATAAAAAAGATGGAGTTCGCGGTGTTGAAATTGCTGAAGTCATGAATGTGTCTCGTCCGTCTGTATCTGTTGCACTTAAAGCTTTGAAACAAGAAGGATATGTTTGGATAAACGAACACCGCCATGTATTTCTGACTGATCTTGGATTAAGTGTCGCTTCTGAAACTTATGAAAAAACTGTTTTTTCAGAAATCTGCTGTTAGAGCTGGGAATTGATGAAGAAACAGCAACCCATGATGCCTGTGAGTTAGAGCATTCCATAAGAGAAAGCTTCCTGTCCAATTGTTCTGAACTGGCACATAGGAAGTATGAAAAGGATTATTGATAATCCCATTTAAAGAGTGTTAAAGATAAATGAAACGAAGGCCTTTGCAATGAAGGCTTTTTCTTAATTGCGTTTCTTAACAAGATATGGAATAATTCATTTAGAACATTTGTTCAAAATGAGGAAAATAATGGCTAATTACACTAATGAACAACGCCGGGCCAAAAAGGAAGAGCTGATGGAGAAATGCTATGCCGGTTTTGCTGAACTAGGTTTGCACAAGACCAGCATCAGAACCCTGGCTAAGCATTGTGGATTGAATCCATCCATGATCTATACCTACTTCAATGACCTTGATGATCTGATTATCCAATCAACCAACTATTGCATGAGCAAGGTTGAAGATGATTTCATGCAGAAGGCACCAGTTGATGTTAGGGATCTTTGGCGCTTTATTGATGAAATCCCCTGCTGGACCAAGGAAAGGCATGGTGCCAAATACCGTTTGATGTATCAGGTCTATACTCATCCAAAGTATCAGCAATATGGTAAAGAATTCTTTGCAGGAGTTGACAAGCGCTATAGTGAATATGCCAAAAGCTTGGAACCAAAGCTTGGCATCCCCTGCCCGCAGCTTACAGCCCTGATCTTCATCCTGATCAGAGCCTGTGTCCACTATTGCCTCTTTGATGATGAATTCTATCTCAAATCCCAGATTGACGTCCTCAAGGAAACGCTGGTACTTTATATCAGCAAATACAATCCGCAAGCATTAGCAAAGGAGAAGCAAAGATGAAAAAGCTTTTATCGGCATTATTAATTGTTATGTGTCTGCTTATGGTGGCAATGCCTCATATGCTGCTAGCAGAAGATGAAGAAACCGAAGGTGTTGAAATTGATCAGCCACAAGTGAATGAACTTTCAGAATGGGAAAATCATATCTATATTGGCAATACCCCTATCAATATGTCCAACATGAGTGGAGATAACTGGTTCTTTGTCAATTTTGGTGGAACTTATCTTTTAACGCTTGAGGATGGCTTTTTCCTGAATACTTCAAAAAATCTGGATGATTCCGATGATAAGGCCTTTATTCAGGTTAGTGTATTGGATAATCTGACTATCTATCTTGAAGGAAGTGCAACAATTGGTACAGATGGTCTGCAGAACAGCAGCTCCAATACTTATGGCATTTATGCACCAAAAACAAATCTGTCAATTCAAAGTAGCAATGGCGATCTGAAAATCTATTCAGGTTCCAACGCCATCTGGTGCAGCACTTTGACAGTCAACAGCACTAATCTGACCTGCAAAAGCTTCAAGACAGCAATCAGAGCTCTGAACAAAGATGAGTTGATTTATAAACGGAGTGTAGCAAGAAATGACATTAATATCACAGGAGGCTCAACTGTAGTAGCCACTACTACTGATGGTCGGGGAATATATCCAACTGTATTCTATCCTGATAGCTCTTATGGTAATTTTTATGGTGATGATGGCGGTGCGGCAATTTTAGCTGATGGCAGAATATTCATTGAGGATTCAATTGTCGAAGTTGAAAACAACTGCAAAAGAAGACCGGCAGAAACTGGCGACTATCTAAGAGAAACATGCAGCTCCTACTTCGTCAGCAAGACTTTCTGTTCTTCCATCTTTTCAACTGCCGGCATTTATGTTTCTGGAAGTGATGCCAAATTGACTGCCAGAATAGCCAATAACAACAATGCCGGCTTTAATGATTCCAGTGTTGAAGGCTTCTTCACTGTCAATGCCATTACCTCTAGTGCCTTAGCTGTTGCAGATAATGCCACTATCGAAGGTTATACCACTACTAAGCTCTATTCAGAATATTCCAGTGGTATCAATGGCTTTTCATATTATGAAAAATCAATGGATGTCTATGAGTTTGGAAGGGTTGTCAAGCCAAAAATCCTTCTAACAGGTCAGGGAACAATCATCAATGGCATTTCCAGCTACTATAATGATCCTGGAACGGTTGATGTTGATTATGCAGGTGATAGTGCCTTCTATCCTGTAGAAGATAAAACACCAACTGGTGGTTATCCAGGCTATCGCAAGATTACTATTATGCCAGCAAGCGATATCTATCTAAGAAGCACTGAAAGTGGCCAGGAATTCTCCTTCCAGTCTGATTTCAAAGTGACAACGGCACTTGAATCCATGACAATCGATTTAGGTGATATCGAGAATTCAATCTTTGTTGAAAAGGGCTACGATCTGGAAAAAGGCCTCCCATCTCTCCATTTTGTAAGCGGTGACTGGACGGTACTCCCTAATGCCAAGAGCACAGACTATTATGTTGAAAGTGGTACCCTATCCATAAATCCGAGCGGCAAATTGAGTTATGAAGGCGGCAATGCCTATTTGGCTGAAGGTGCGAAAATCAACATTGAAGGTGATGGCATAGGCAGAATCTGGCACTTTTATCCATTAAATGAAAATGATACAGCCGGTGGTGAAGTCCATTTCATCAATGGCTCCATCTATAAGGCTTACGCTAGTCTTGTCAATGATGTCTACATTCATGGTGGCAATATCGGCTTTGAACCACAGGATGGACAGATTGTAAGGGATCCAAGTGGCAAACAGCTCTTTAAGCACAAATATGTTGCCTATATTGACAGCACTAATACTGTTTTGGAATCAATCGCAACACCAGGAGGAACCATTGTCTGTGCTGATGAATACTTCTATGTGATTGACCAGTTCTTCTCTCTTTGGAATATCAGTGATACAACCCTTTACTATGGCAATTGCATCAAGAATGGTACAGAAGAATTTCATATTGTCATTACCAGCTCCTATAATTCCAACTATCATTCCTTGACTGTATCAACGCCATTCCATAAGCTTGATGTCAATCCGAACTATCGCTTCTATCGAGCTTATGATGAAAGTGTTACTTTAAATGCAGGTACTATCAAGACTTATGAGAATTGGATGGATATCAACGATCCTCATTGCATTGGCGAAAGTTCAACCTTGCCTAGTAATATGCGGGCTGTCTGGTTTTATGTTGATGGCAATGGCGAACTGGTATATATCACCAATGGATCATTAAGCCTTACTATCGATGATTTAAGTGGAATTGATAATTATCGCACCTATGTTTGCAAAGTAACTGGTCCACTTGGTGAAGATTTAGGTACATATAGTGCTAATGTCCATGTCATGCGTTGGAAAGATGCACCTGTAATCCAAGGTTATCCAGGCGAAAAAGTCAGCTTTGCAATTGAGCCGGTCGATGCAATCAGCTGGGATGAAAATCTGTTAAGTACCGAAAAGTGGCAGGTTGATAAGGGCTCTGGCTGGGAAGATATTCCTGATTCTGCAAGAGATGTCTTAGAAGTCGATCTGACAGTAGAAAATATCAATTACCAATATCGAAAAGTTGTAAGCGCCAATATAATTGGCAATTTCGATAAGCATGAGAACTCAATCTATATCGTTTTTGAATCACCAGCCTTAAAGGTTACAGCTACCCCTGTTATTAAGAAACAGCCAACTAGCATCAAAATACATGAAAAGGATACCAGCAATCATGAATTAAGCCTTGAAGCGCAATATGCCAGCAGCTACCAATGGGAAAAGCTGATTGATGGCAACTATATGGCAATTGAAGGTGCCAATGCTAACAAGCTGAAGGTCAGCAATGCAGATTTTGGCAGCTACCGTTGTGTTGTTGGCAATGAATATGGCGAAGTAATCAGCTCAGTTGCCAATGTCAGCAAGAAGGATAGTCCACAGGCATATGGTGTTGATGATGTTACTATCAAGCTGAATGAAAGTGGTTCATTCAAGGCGTATGTCAATGGTGATGATGATGGCAGTGTTGGTGGCATGTGGCAATACAGCAAGGATAATGGTCAGACCTGGACTGATGTCAAAGTCTATAATGCAACTGATAATATCGTAATGTATTTCTCTTCAGTTAGCATTGGTGACAATACACCTTTCTTCATGGATTCAACATTGACAATAAGAAAGGCGACAAAGGATATGGATGGTTGGATCTTCCGCTGTGTTGTCTGGGATGAATATGACAAGTATTATTCAAATACCGCCAAACTGGCAATAGAGCTTCCAAAATATACCATAACCTTTAATAATAATGGTTTGGGAACGGCAACAGAACCAATTGCCGATATTGTCTATGGCACCAAAGCACCAGAACCAGCAAAGCCAAAGGAAAACGGCTACCGGTTTGAAGGTTGGTATCTTGATGAAGAGTGCAGTCAACCATATGATTTCAATAGTGAAGTCTATAGTGATCTGACCTTATATGCCAAGTGGTCAGAAAAAAGCAATTATGTGATTGTTGTAAACAGTCATAATGGCACACTTCCAAAAGTCATTAGTGGCATTAGCTGGAATGAAGATGTCTTCAGCCGCCTGAGTGAACCAGTCAGAGACGGCTATAGCTTTGATAAATGGACATGTGGAGATACTGTTGTTGTTAATAATCTGACTTATGGTTATCTGTGCAATGGTCAAGATCTAAATAGCATCACAATTGATGCCAACTGGCTGGATGTTAAAGCGCCTGTTATCAAGGGAGCTGTTGATGGAGAGACCTATTGCAAATCAGTAACAATCACGGTCGTCGATAATGAAAAGGTATCCAAAGTCTTTGTCAATAATGAAGATGTGGCATTGGACAAGAATGGAAAAATCACCTTGACAAATGTTTCTGAACCATTAAGCATAGTGGCAATTGATGAGAGTGGCAATTCTTCTGCACCTATCACTATCACTATCAGTCCAAATCATCTTGGACCAACCGTCATCAAGGGAATTATAGCTGCTAGCTGTGATCATGAAGGCTATAGTGGTGATAGATATTGCCGGCATTGTGGAAAGATAATTGAATCTGGCTATGTCATAGAAAAGATTGCACATGTTGATAATAACAGCGATCATAGCTGTGACAATTGCCAGAAGCTCCTTTCCAACCATCAGGGTGGTGAAGCCAATTGCATAAATAAGGCAATCTGCACTTATTGTGGCAAGGCCTATGGTGACTTGGATGAGGACAACCATGACCTCTTCTATAAGGAAAATGATAACTGCTATCAATGCCGTAATTGTGGAAAGATCTTCAAGGATGATAATGCAAATGAGGAAATAAACCCTTCAACCGATAACAAGCCTGAATTGTCCATAATAGATGATTCCATTGCCAAAGGCAGTGATGAGAAACTGGAAATAGACTTTGGTGGTCAGGATTCATCTGTTACTGAAGTCTATTTGGATGGAAGAAAGCTTGAAGCAGAGGAATACGAACTTAGTGAAAAGCTGGTTATCAATCCGCAAGTCCTTTCCAAGCTTGAAGCCGGTGAACATCAGATTACAATCAAAATGGCTGATGATGAAATCAATACAAGCTTTACAATCTATGAAGCAACAAGTCCAAGTGTTGGAAACAGCAGTGGCATGACATCGGTATTGTCGCTGGGAGCTGTTGTGGCAGCGACCTTGATAGGCATTATCATCATCATAAACAGAAGAAAAGAAGAAGAATAAAGGAATAAGGACTAAGGCATAAGCCTTAGTTCTTTTTTCTATAGGCAATAAGAGAAAGCATCTTATTATTGGCAAGGCATTAGATGTTAAAATTGATAACAGGTAGAAGGAGATTAACTATTAGAAATCAAGTAAAAAATCAAAAATTTTAAAAAGGCATGACAAAAGGACCTAACAAAAGGTCGATTGAAAAAATTATGGTCTATAAGAAGATGGCTACCTCATTTTCTTAGGATCATAATCAACATTGTTCTTCTCTAAAAAGAAGATGATACGAACCAGTTTTCTGGCCACATGAGAAAGGGCGACCCGATGATGTTTGCCTTCCTCCCGTTTTTTACGGTAATAATCATAAAAAACGGGATTATGGATAATGACCATTTCTGCACAGTTCAAAAGAACAAAGCGGAGGTGGGAAGATCCGTGCTTTACCATGTGTCCCCTATATGCATGTTCTCCGGATTCGCTTCTGGAAGGATCAAGACCGGCATAAGCCAGCATCTGGTTTGGTGTCTGGAAGTTCTCGATGCCACCATATTCTGAATAGATAGAAGCGGCGGACATCCATCCTATCCCCTTGATTGTTTGGATATGGGAATGGATTTTCCTGAACTCTTCTTCTATATGGGCTTCCATTTCTTTGATCTTGGAATCCAAGGACTGATAGATGTCCAGATAAGTATTCAGTTCAAAAGTCAGACATGGATCTTCGCGCCCTACAGTATTTTTCGCAAGTTCCCTAAGCTTTGAGAATCGTGCATAGGAAATCGTCTTTTTGAGTTTTGAAGACATCCTTCTGTAAGATTCGGAATTCATGGAAGCCATTTTGGAAGGAACGGTGTAATTTCTTAGAAGATACATAGCCGTAGAGCTTTTTAGAGATTTATTGAAGAAGGGCTTGAATTCAGGAAATATCTTGTCCATAACATTGGTGATCATGACAAGCTGTCCAGATCTCAGCTTTACCAGGGCATCTCTGGAGCGGGTCAATGATTTCAGGTTGTGGATATGATAAGATTGGGTTGGATAGGTAATATATTCAGCCGTAGTTAAGTAGGAAGCGATAAGAGCAGCATCCGCCTTATCGGTCTTGGTTCTTCTCAAGGTGGTAGCTGAGGAGAACCGTTTGATCAGAATGGGATTGATCTCCATGAAGGAAATGTCGTGTTCCTCAAGGAAGCACTTGAGATTCAATCCATAGTGCCCGGTTGATTCAAAGCCTATCCTTTTTTCGTAGGAAGGATCAAGAGAATCAAGGACAGAAAGAAACAGGCAAAAACCGGATCTATCATTGGGGAAGGAAAAGGAATCGCGGATAACGGAACCATCCTGATCCATGATGAAACAGTCGTGCTTGTATTTGGCAATATCGATGCCAATGAAATAGGTCATAAGGACACCTCCTAGTAAGTGTGCACTGCTTGGTAAGAACTCCACAAATGTTCGATCCATGTGAACTCGTGAATCATAAAGCATCGAAGTGCTAATCAACTGATCAACATTAGAAAAGAACTGTGGTAGGAATCTCCTTAGAACAGTTAAAGCTGTAATTGTATAGAAACAAATCCACAGTGCAAAGCAAGTATATCAAATGGCCGTAAGATATACTTGACCAGGAACGGCCTAGAAAGAAAAAATCCATTCAGGTCTTCCTAAATGGATAATACGAGAACCTATATGAAACAACTGTCTGAAGCTTATGGGAATGACCTCTTGATGGTCTTTGATTCATCCAAATTGCTTGATTCATCAATCAGGAAATTAGCAATTATCAGAACCGGCGCAATTAAGAAAGCTATTCCAGATATCAAAACCATGAATTATGACGAAGACTTTGAAAGTCTTTTGCAATATCGGGTTCCACCAAAAACAAGAAAGCCAGCTAAGCTCATGTCGCTAGCCAAGACTTATGAAGTAATGGATAGATGCACTTATGGTGTATTAGCGACAGTAATCAACGGTGAGCCATATGCCTTTGCTTTAAATTATGTGCTGGTAGATGGTGAAATCTATTTCCATACTGGACGCAAGGGCTATAAGCTCAATGCTCTTGGTCAGATTGCTAGCCTTAATATCGTTGAAGATTTGGGCATGGCATATAATGGCACGCACAATTTCCGTTCCATTCAGGTCAAGGGCAGGCTTGTTGCAACCGAGGATTACGAACTCAAGAAGCGCATCCTTCTTAAGTATATTGACCATCTGAATAAGAATCATCCAGCTTATGTTGATGATATGCAGAAGACAACACTGGTCTTCAAGATGGATATTGACTATATGATGGGAAGAGAAAATCTCTTTTTGAAGGAGCTGTAGGTGGAAAGAAAACTGTTGTTTAATAAGTATCCGAAACTCATCCATGGCGGTGATTATAATCCTGATCAGTGGCTCGGCTATGAAGGGATCTTTGAAGAGGACATTCGTATGATGAAGAAGGCCCATGTCAATTGTGTGACTTTAGGGGTCTTTTCCTGGGCTGCTTATGAGAAAGAGGAAGGACAATATGATTTTTCCTGGCTTATCAAGGTTATTGATCGCTTAAAGGAAGAAAATATCAATGTCATCATGGCAACACCAAGTGGTGCTAGGCCAGCCTGGCTGGATTTGAAATATGAAGAGGTAAGAAGAGTTGATATCAATGGCAAGCGGGAACATCACCGGGAAAGACATAACCATTGTTACTCATCCCCTATCTATAGACAAAAGGTTGAAGAGATTGATACAAGACTAGCCAATGCCATCAAGGATAAGAACAACGTCATCTTATGGCATATCTCCAATGAATTTGAGGGAGTCTGCTATTGTGACAAATGCAGGAAAAACTTCCAGAAATTTCTCAAGAAGCGTTATCAGACCATTGATAAGCTCAATCATGAATATTGGACTGGTTTCTGGTCCAAGCATTTCAATAGCTTTGAAGAAGTTGAACCACCTTATGCCAATGGTGAAAATGCTTTGATGGGACTTAACCTTGATTGGAAAAGATTCACTAGTGAAATGGTTGCTGATTTCATGAAATTTGAGATCGATACAGTCAGAAAGATTACACCCGATATTCCTGTAACCACCAATATGATGATGTTCTTTGAACCATATGACTATCGTGTTTTAGCTAAGGAACTGGATATCATATCCTGGGATGCATATCCGCAATATCACAATGACTATCAGTCTTTGGCTGCTACATTTAATGAAGCAGGCTTTACCCATTGCCTGATGCGCTCCTTGAAGAAACAACCCTTCATGTTAATGGAATCAACACCATCCCTGGTCAATTGGCGAGAATATAACAAATTAAAGAAACCAGGTGTTCATGAACTGGCAAGTCTTCAGGCCATTGCCAATGGTTCTGATAGTGTCCAATACTTCCAGATCAGAAAAAGCCGTGGTGCCTACGAGATGTTTCATGGGGCACTGATTGACCATAATGGCAGAGATGATACCAGGGTTTTTAAGGAAATTGAAGACCTGGGGTCAAAGCTTGAAAGACTTGAAGAAATTGCTGGTTCAACCATCAAGGCAAGAGCGGCGATTGTTGTGGATTGGGAGAATCGCTGGGCGATAAGAGAAGCCAAGGCATTCTGCAGCAGTGATAAGAAATATGAAAAGACAGTTCAAAACTTCTATGGAGCCTTGATGCATAAGGGCATTGAAACTGATATCATTGCCAGCACCGATGATTACAGCTGCTATGATGTCATCTTCTTGCCAATGATGTTTATGCTAAAGGAAGGTGTGGCCGCAAAGCTGAAGGAATATGTCAAAAATGGTGGCCTATTAGTAGGAACCTATATGCTTGGCTATATAAATGAAAATCAATTAGCTCACTTGGGAGGTTTTCCTGGTGATGGCTTGATGGAGCTCTTTGGATTTGAAGCAGAAGAGATTGATACTTTGTGGCCAAGTGAGCAGAATTATCTGATTTATGATAACAAAAAGATCGAAATCAAGGACTATTGTGAAATACTGAAGGTCAAAGACTGTGAAGCAGTAGCCACTTATGAAGAAGACTTCTATCGTAATTATCCGGTAGTTACAAGAAAGAATTATGGATTGGGTACAGTTTGGTATCAAGCAGCTCGCTTTGATGCCAATGATCTCTTGGATATCATCAGGAAAGATCTTGTCAGAAAGGGAATGGAAGTCATTGATTTGCCAGCTGGCATTGAAAGACATGTCAGAGAATATGACGATAAGCGTTTTATCTTCTATCTCAATGAAAGTGAAAATGATGCAGAAGTTGAAGTGGAGGAAGGACTGGAACTATTGAGCAATCAGATGATTGGTGGCAAGGTCACCTTGCATAAGTATCAGACAATCATCATCAAGGCTTAATAAATCTTATACTCAGATTATTCCTTTTATGTGTCCATATATTTGGACACATGTCAATCATTATCCACCTTATAATCCAGATGTAAAGGAAAAGGGCAATGATATGAATACATGCAATTATCTTAAGAAATTTGAAGGAACAGCTACACTGATTCGTCTTGTGACTAGTATTGATCCACCGATTTGCGCTTCTAATGATACTGTAATCCAGCAACGGCTGACCATTATTGATAATGGTGCAGTATCACTGATCTCGACTGCCAGGAACAAGGAAATAATCGAGTCTTTGAATTTTGATATTGAAAGAAGTGTTGCAAGAGACCTCATTATGAAGATTGCCAGATTCTTCTCCAAACCTGTTGATAACAAGCGCTATCCGGTTGTCGGCAATTATGATCTGACTATCACCAATAGTGATGGCATCAGCTATTTCTATGATGGCTCTTTAAATAATAACTACACAATTGATGGTGATAACATCTCTGAATACTTTAGAAGCATTCTGGATCTTCCACAACTGCTAGTCTTTGAAGACCATGGAAGGAAGAAAGACCTCTTGAAGCTGAGATTGTCTTCGGTACTGGATGGTGCATTAATTGAACTAGATGTCAAAGAAGGAACACTCGCCTATAGAAGCCAAAAGTGCAAGCTGGTCATCAATGATGAACAAGAGGTCAAGGCAATTCTTGCTAAATACGGGGAAAGAATCCTTGAAGGCAGAAAGCATTCCTCACTATCCACCGAGATTTGGAATTTTATGCTTAATGCTGAATACTCCTATGGTGAAGACTTGGAGTTTGGTGGCAATACCAAATGGAACAGCCATTACCATTTTCTGGATGAACTGCTAAAAGAAATCAGGAATCTCATCAGTGCAGGATTATCTACCTATATCTTCAGCCAAGACAAAAGCCTTACTGACATCTCTGGATTAACGAATTATCAAGAACTCTGTCTTGTTGAGAGCAACGATCTCTTCCATCCAAAGTGGTATCTATCCTGTGATGGCATTTCGGTCAATGACTATGTCTTAGTCAAAGATGAATCTGGAAGCATTATCATTGGCCAGGTTGTGCAAATGAAGAGGGAATATGGTGGATTTGAAGTTGAAGGATCCATCACTCACATCATCAAGAAACTATAAAACTCTAATAATTAATACAAGGAGTGGATGAATTATGAAATTTCTACATCTTGCCGATCTGCATCTTGGAAAAAGGCTCAATGATGTCGATCTATTAAAAGATCAGGAATATGCTCTAAAGCAGATTCTATCAAAGACTGATTCCTATGATGCCATCCTGATCGCTGGTGATGTCTATGACAAAGCAGATCCGAAAGCAGAAGCCATGACACTATTTGACAGTTTTGTGACTGAACTTGTCAGGAAGGAAAAGAAGGTCTTTATCATTGCTGGCAACCATGACTCAGATCAAAGGATATCCTACTTCTCATCCCTGCTGGCGTCCAATAACATCTATTTCTCCAGGAAATTTGAAGGAGTGTTGCAGACTATCAGCCTTGAGGATGAATATGGTGAGCTTGACATCCACTTATTGCCATTTATCAGGCCTATTCATGTCAAAAGGATCTATCCCGAAGAAAGCATCAAGACTTATGAGGATGCGGTACGCGTTGTCATTGAGAAATCCAATATTGATAAGACCAAGAGAAACATCCTGTTGGCTCATCAGTTCATCACTGGTTCTGAAAGATCGGATTCTGAAGAGTATGCAGTTGGTGGTCTAGATAATGTTGATGCAGCGGTCTTTGATGGTTTTGATTATGTTGCCCTAGGACATATCCATAAGCCCCAGAAAATCAAAAGAGAGACCTTGAGGTATTCAGGTTCTCTGCTTAAGTATTCATTCTCTGAAGCAACACAGAACAAGAGTGTTTGCTATGTTGATTTCAAAGACAAGGGCAATATTGAGATATCCACTTCTTCCATCAGCTTCCTTCATGATGTGGTAGTCAAGGAAGGCTTCTATGATGACTTGATGAAAGAGAATTATTCTGAAGATTATATCAAGGTCATTTTACACGATGAAGAGGTCTATCCTGATGCCCGGGCAAGACTGCTGACTGTCTTTCCGAATATGATGAAATTCTCAATCATCAACTCAAGAACCAAGGAAGAAAAGGATGTCATTGCTGAAGAGGAATTTGAAAACAAGTCCATTGCCGATCTCTTTATCGATTTCTACAAAATCCAGAATAATAACCATGAACCCGATGAGGGACGGATGCAACTGTTGATGGATATCATCAAGGGAATGGAAGGTGAGAACTGATGAAACCTCTATATCTTGAAATGTCAGCCTTTGGGCCCTATGCCGATAAGGTGGCAGTCGATTTTAAAAAACTTGGTGATGATGGCATCTTTTTGATAACTGGTGCAACCGGTGCTGGCAAGACAACAATCTTTGATGGCATTTCTTTTGCCCTTTATGGTGAAGTTTCAGGTGGCAAAGGCCGCAAGGAATCCAAGACCCTAAGAAGCGATTATGCTTCCTTCAATACGCCAACTTATGTCAAATATTCCTTCTTGCATAAAGGCAAGCACTATACAATCAAAAGAAATCCAGAATACTACCGTCCAAGCAAAAACAAGGATGGTTCAATAGTCAAGCAGAATGCCAATGCTGATCTGATAGTTGAAGAAACTGGTGAAGTCTATTCCGGAGTCAAGGAAGTCAATGATGCAATCTATTCAATCATGGGCTTAACACGTGAACAATTCTCCCAAACCATGATGATTGCCCAGGGTGATTTCATGAAGATCCTTAATTGTTCGTCAGATGAAAGAAGAACCCTTTTCCAGAAGATTTTTGATACCAGAAAATTCTTTGATATCCAGCTGATCCTTAAGAAGATGTATGGTGATCTGCAGGGCAGATATGATGATTATCAGATTGATATCAATAATTCCTTTGCCCGTATCAGAATTCCAGCTGATTATGAAAAAAAGGCAGAGCTTGAAAGCAATCTGCAGAATCCTTTGAATATTGAAAAGGTCATTGACAATCTAAAGGAACTACAGGAAGATGCCAGCAGGAAAAAGGTTCTTTATCAGAACAATATTGACCTTTTTGCTGAAAAATATACCTGTCTTCTCAAAGAAATAGAAGAGGCCAAGACCATCAATGACAGTTTTGATGAACTGGTTTCATTAAAAAACCGAAAGCATGATGAAATTGATGGCAAGCTAGAAGAGACCATAAATCAGGAAAAGGTTTTGGATCGAGCCAAGAAAGCCAATGCGGTTGCAGCCTTTGAAAAGGTCCTGACTTCCATCAAGGAGACAGTAAGCAGTTTAACTAAGCAGCTAAAGGCCAATGCTTTAGCACTGGAAAAGGCAAAAGAAAAGCTGCCTGATATTGAAAGCCAATACAAGAAGGCAGAAGAAAGCTTTAATAACAAGATTCCGCAATTAAAACAGGAAATCGATAGACTTAACAATGCCTTAAGACCATTAAAGGAACAAGGCAAGCTCTTATCGGTTCTGCAAAAGGCCATCAACAAGCTTGAAAGCAAGAAAGTGCAGTTACGCAATGATGATGACTTCTACCAGCTCATAAGAGAAAGCTATTATGAAAATGAATATGGCTTAATAGCCAAGGGTCTTCAGGAAAACAAAGCCTGTCCAGTTTGCGGTTCACTTCAGCACCCTGCCCCAGCAAAAATGACTGACAAGTCAATCAGCCACGAAGAGCTTAAGCAAGCAGAGGATAGAAGAAACAAAGCCCAAACCGCCTTTGCAGAAGCTGATTCAGAAGTCAAAGTAGCTGAGGCCAATCTCAAAAACAACAGAAGCGAACTTAAGCGCATTGGCATTGACTATCAAAGCAAGATTGAAGATATCAATGAAAGAATCAGATTAATAAACAAGAACATTGAAGATTTGGAAGCTGATTATCAAAATGCCAAGAAGAAATATGATGATAACAAAGACCTGATCAATTCACTATCATCAAGAATCAGTGAGAGCAGGATCAGCCTGAATGAGGCATCAAGAAAGGAAACGGATGCCCAAAAGGAATTTGATAATGCTCTGGCAGTTCATGGATTCAGCAACCCAGATGATTATGTAGCTTCCAAGCTGAAAACTAATGATATCAATGCTCTGGACAAGAAGATTGCAGAATTCTATAGTCTGAAGAAATCATTGGAAGACCAGATTGATAATCTCATTAGAAAGCTTGAGGGCAAATCAAGAAAGGATGTCTCCTCAATAGAGAAACAGGCAACAGAAATCAAAAACAAGCTTGATTGTCTTAGAAGTGAGTCATCCCTCATCAATGAGATGGCCAATGCCAACAATAAGGAATTAAGAAGACTCAAGGATTTGGTAGCTGATATTGAATCACTATTGAACAAGCTGATTGTTGTCGAAGACCTCTATAAAAATGTTTCTGGCACCAAGACTTCACAAGTCAAGTTGACATTTGAAGCCTATGTTCAGCAATACTACTTCCAGCAGGTCATTTCTGCTGCCAACAAGCGCCTGAATGTCTTAACAGATGGCATGTTTGTCTTAAGATGCAAAGAAGAAGCCAAGAATCTTCGCTCACAGGCTGGTCTTGATCTCGATGTTCTTGATCGGCAAACTGGCAACTGGCGTGATGTCTCAACACTTTCTGGTGGTGAATCATTTATGGCCTCTTTAGCTTTGGCACTAGGATTATCAGATGTTGTCCAGGCTAAATCAGGTGGCATCAGGATGGATTCAATGTTTATTGATGAAGGCTTTGGTTCATTAAGCGATAATGCCCTAAACCAGGCTATCAGCCTTCTGGATTCGTTGGCAGATGGCAAGAGGATGATTGGCATTATTTCCCATGTCGATGCCCTGAAACAGAGAATTGACAAGAAGATCATCATCAATAAGACCAATAATGGTTCAATCATCAATATTGAAGCATAACAACAAAGGCTGCTGATGCAGCCTTTGATTTATTATTCAACTGACTTCAATGATTCGACCATCTTGATATTCTTTAATGGCTTCTTTGTCATCAGCAATACCAGAATTGTGAAGACAAAGGTGATGGCAAAGCTGATGAGATAGCTTGGATATTTGATATTCACTGGGAACATGATCATATCCATATTGATGACATTAAGGACAAATCTTAGGCAGACCTTGCCTAAAGGCAAACCGACAATACCACCAATAACCGTTAACAACATGATTTCCTTGAAGATATAGGCATCAACTTCATTGTTTCTAAAGCCTAATACCTTCAAAGTCGCAATTTCTCTGATACGTTCAGAGATATTGACCTGGGTCAAATTGATCAGTACAACAAGCGCTAAGGCACCGGAAGTCAAAATGATGACTGCGATGATGAAATCCAAAGCCTCTATCATTGTGTTGAACTGTTCAATCATGCTGTTGAAGTCGGATACTGACGCAACATCCTCATTATCCTTGAGACTATCTTCAATTAATGCAATATCATTGGATGATCTAAGGGCAATGTTTGTATAGTGGATTGTATCTTCAAAGAGGCTGGCGTAGAGTTCTTCGGAGACGAACAGATAATGCTGGAAGTACATTTTGACAATGGCTTCAACCCTGACCTCGGCCTTGACCTGGCCTTTGGATTCAATAGTAATGATGTCACCAGCCTTGATGTTGTTGTTCTTGGCAAACTTCTCGGAAATCAGGACACCACGATTGGAAAGTTTGATAAGATCATCACTGCCCTTTTCTTCCAGGTTCATGATTTTGGAAGCACTGCGGGCATCCATGACCTGGCAAATGATGGTCTCCTCCTTATCATTTGCATATACCTTTGAATAATAGGACATGTATGGAACAATCTCATCGTTATTGAGATCTTCTTCCAAGGTTTTGACCACCTCATCAATTGTATTGTCATTATCAAGGTTGACATTATATTGATAATCAAAGATTTCCGAAAATTGCAGATTGACAACATCGGAGATGGAATCCTTGATGCCAAAGCCGAGGACCAGCAGTGCTGTACAGCCAGCAACGCCAATAACAGTCATGAAGAAACGGCTCTTATAGCGAATGAGGTTTCTTAAGGTTATTTTGGTTGTGAAATTGAGTTTATCCCAAAGAACAGGGATATATTCAAGGAAGACTTTGCGGGCAGCTTTTGGTGCTTTTGGACGCATTAGCTGAGCAGGCTGTTCAACTAGAATCTTCTTAACAACAAAGAAGGTGACAGTTTCCATCAGGATGGCAAAGGACAATAAGCAGATCAATAGACGTCCTAGATGGATGGTTCTGATCATCGGTGGCAGAAAATACATCAGACGCCAAGTCTCATAGATGACAGTTGGGAAGATAAGGACACCGATTATTACACCAAAGAAGGAACCAATCATCGATGCTATCAAGGCATATTGGAGATATTTGCCAATTATCTGCCGATTAGTAAACCCTAAAGCTCTAAAGATGCCGATCTGCCCTCTTTGCTCATCCACCAGACGAGTCATGGTCGTCATGCAGACAAGAGCTGCAACAAGGAAGAAAAGGACGGGCATGACAATGCAGATGGCTTCCATCTGATTGCAGGTATTCTCATACATATATGTTGAATAATGGGAATCATGGTCAAGAATAATCCAGCCAGCACTAGGGAGCTCTTCAAGATCCTGCTTGGCTTTTCTTAATTCATCTTCCGCTTCTTCTATTTTTTCATTGAATTCAATGACACCATTCTTGTATTGTCTAAGTCCGCTGTTGTATTGGGCTTCCCCCTTTTCAAGTTCAATTGAAGCAGTTTCCAGCTGTTTCTCAGTATTGGCCAAAGTATCCTTGGCAACTTCCAAAGTCTTGGCTTCCACTTCCAATGTTGCCTTTTCCTGGACAATGCCTGTCATCTTGGCATAGGTTGTTTCAATGCCCTCAGGATAGCTGTTTTCAATAGAGGCAATACCTTCCCTGATAACAGCGTTGCTTTGTTCAAGGGTATTGATTTCATTTTGAATTCTTGCCCTCTCTTCAGCATTTTCTGCATTGTCTTCAAGACCAGCCAATGTTTCATTAAGGACAACCAATTCCGCTTCATTGGCAGCTAGTTGGGATTTCAGGGCTGTATAAGTGCCATAAGCAACACTGACATCCGAGTAGATTTCCTCAAAGGAACGTTTCTTGGCATCAGCATCTTCGATTGCTTTGATTTCAGCATCGATTTTAGGTCTTGTTGTATTGATATACTGCTCTTCTTTGGCAATTGATTCCTTGGTGGAGTTGATGGTAGAAACCATGGTATCAATTTGCATCTTGGACGCAATCAGTTTGATATTGGCATCATCCAGTTCCTGCTTGGCATCATCAAGCTGTTTCTGGCCCTTTTCCTTTTCAAGTGCCAGCGTCTCTTCGCCTTCTCTGATTTTGTCTTCATATTCTTCCAGGATGGTTTCCTTCAGATAGCCTTCCTGCCTTTTAGCCAGAACATTGATTTCCTGCTCGGCATCATCAATGATTCTGCTGTAGGCATTTGAAAAGGCATCGACATCGGCACAATCAGTCAAAGTGACATAAATGGTAGTGTAGTAGTCAAAGACAAAGACATCATTATCAAGATAGATTACTGTCTCAAGGTCAAGGTTATTGAGATTGCTGGTGGACTTCATCTTGGCGAGATATTCGGAAGATTCAACTGCACCAACAATGGTATATTCATCATATTTCAGATAGTCAAAAATAGCATCTTCCTTATCAAGATAAACCTTGATTGTTTGCCCAATCCGCTTCTCATTTTCAAGAATCAGGGCTTCCTTGTCATTTTCTGGCAATCTGCCGGCAATCAGCTTGAACTGGTTGACATCAGAATCCATTTCCCTAAAGCGGCTAACAGAGGTTGTGCCATCAGTATAGCGCAAATAGGCATCAGTCATCTTGGATGGGAAGATATCTTCGACAATCTCCATGCCTTTGATAGCTTCAACATCTTCAGCACAAAAACCATACGTTGAATAGAACTGTATGTCTTGCAAGTGCTGTTCTTTGAAATAGCGATCAACCGATTCCCTTTGGATAGGCGGTGTAGCCAAGAGTCCCATCATGAAGGCAACGCCAATCAGGACAATGCAAACCAAAGTAAAGAAACGATTGAAGGTCTTTCTTATTAAACGATAAGTATCTTTCTGAAACATCTTTAGTACTCTATATCATCAATATCCATTGGGTGTTCATTGAGCTCGATCTTTTCAATCTTGCCGCTGCGAACATGAATGACTTTCTGGGCCATGCCAGCCAGGGCGGCATTGTGTGTAATCATGATAACAGTCATGCCATTCTTGAAGGACATGTCCTGCAGAACCTTAAGGACCTGTTTACCGGTGACATAGTCAAGGGCACCGGTTGGTTCATCGCATAAAAGCAGCTTCGGATTCTTGGCAACAGCTCTGGCAATGGCAACACGCTGCTGTTCACCACCGGATAACTGGGATGGGAAGTTGTCCATACGATCCTTTAGTCCCACCATTTCCAGCACTGATGAAGGATTAAGTGGGTCCTTGCAGATTTGGATGGCCAACTCAACATTTTCCTTAGCAGTCAGATTCTGTACCAGATTATAGAACTGGAAGACAAAGCCGATATCATAGCGTCGATAATCACATAATTGCTTGTCATTGTATTTAGCGATATCCTTGCCATCAATCATGACCTGTCCTTTGCTGGAAGTATCCATGCCTCCAAGAATATTGAGAATAGTTGTCTTGCCTGCACCAGAAGCACCAAGGACCACAACAAATTCGCCCTTTTCTACTTCAAAGGAAACATCATCAATAGCTTTGATTTCAACTTCACCCATTGTGTAAATCTTTGAAACATCTTTAAATTCAATAAACGCCATAATCCATACCTTTTATTTACTTTATCTTATTATCCCATATATTATCTAATGCCAATTATTAATTAGCACTTAATAATCAGTCAATATCTCTTAGTGGCATTAGGATTAGTAATAGCACATCATGCTAAAATTAAAGTGAAGGAGGTAGTAATTATGTGTACTGCTGCTGTATATAAAACAAACGATACCTATTTTGGCAGAAACCTCGACTATGAATTTTCCTATGGTGAAGAAGTGGTCATTGTACCAAAAAACAAAGCAATTGATTTAAGACATGGCGGAAGGATCGAACATCATTATGCCATGGTTGGCATGGCTCATGTCATTAATGATATTCCTTTATATTATGATGCAATCAATGAAGAGGGACTCGGCATGGCGGGTTTGAACTTTGTTGGCAATGCCCACTACAACGATTATCAGGAGGGTGCTAAGAATATCACGACCTTTGAATTCATTCCATATCTTCTTGCGTCCTGCAGAAATGTTGAGGAAGTCAAGGCTGAGCTAGGCAGAATCAATCTCTGCAATACGCCTTTCTCCAAGGAACTGCCAATTGCCCTATTGCATTGGCTTGTCTCTGACAAGGAAGGAAGTAGCATCACCATTGAATATATGAAGGATGGCCTCCATATCTATGACAATAAGGTTGGGGTTATGACCAATAATCCACCATTCGACTATCAGCTCTTCAATCTCAACAACTATCCTAATCTCTCACCTAAGGATCCAAAGGCCTATGAAGAAGGTCTCTACCGCTATTCAAGAGGGATGGGCTCCTATGGTTTGCCAGGTGGCCTTTCAAGCATGGAACGCTTTGTCAAAGTTGCCTTTACTAGAAACAATTCTGTGTCAGGAAGTGATGAAGAAAGCTCTGTTTCCCAGTTCTTCCATATCCTTTCTTCGGTTGAACAGCAGAAGGGCTGTTGTGAAGTCAAGCCTAATGAGTATGAATATACCATCTATTATTCCTGTGCAAATCTGAACAAGGGCATCTATTATTACGTCACTTATGATGGCCACCAGATCAATGCAGTTGATATGCATAGGGCCAATCTTGACTCAGATCAGCTCTATCGCTATGCAATGATTCTAAGACCTGCAATCAACTATCAGAATTGATGAACAATCATTCTGATTAAGGCAACAATATGTGAAAAATAGCCCATATTCCAAAATTAATCCGAGCATAGTGAGAACATTAGTGTATAATATCTATGTCATTTGACGATAATTAAGGGGGTTTGTTTTTTATGGAAAACAAGAGTTTCTTACAGAAGCTGCTCGGCACATGGAACACAATGACAATTGTTACTGTTGGTGTCGGCGCTGCATTGTTCGGTGTATTAATGAACTATGGTGGAATTCCTATCTTCACTAACACTTCATTAACTACAGCTATGATTGTACCAGTTGTTGTTGGTGCAATGTATGGTCCAGTTCCAGCTGCTGTTGCATGTGGTGTTGGTAACGTTATCGCTGACTTGATTGGTGGTTGGGGCCTTTACCCAGCTTGGAGTATTGCAAATGCTGTTGCAGGTCTCTTTGTAGGTGCACTTCCTCTATATGGTGCATATATCACAGATGGCAAATTTGAAATCAAGCACATGATCTGGTATCTTGTTTGCTTAATTGTTGGTAACGCATTGGCATTTGGTCTTGTTGCTCAGGTCTTCACTGTTATCTTTGAAGGTGGCGATTTGAATGTTTCTCTGATTCAGGGCTTATACGCTTCTGTTGGCAATATCCTGATTGAAGCTGTTGTCGGTATCCCAGTAATCAAACTGTTAGCTAATCGTTATGCTAGCCGCTCAAATCTTACTGAAGAATAATCCAAACTTATAAAAATTAAATAAGATATGCTTTTGCTATGGCAAAAGCATTCTTTGTTTTAGAAAGGAACATAAATGAGAGAACCTATTATCGCTTTCAAGGACTTCAGTTTCCGTTATAAGACACAGAAGAATCCGACTCTGCATAATATCAATCTGGAAATCTACCCAGGTGAAAAGGTCCTGATTCTTGGTGCTTCAGGAAGTGGCAAGTCAACCCTCTGCAATTGCATCAATGGTCTGATTCCCTTCTCCTATGAAGGAGAAATCAAGGGCAGCTGTGTTGTCAATGGAATTGAAACCAAGACATCATCAATCTTCAAGCTATCCAACAGCGTTGGTACAGTCTTACAGGATTCTGATGCCCAGTTTGTTGGCCTGACAGTTGCCGAAGATGTCTCCTTTGTGATGGAAAACAACTTCATTCCTAGGAGTGAAATGTTGCCAGTCATCAAGAAGAATCTGAATATGGTCCATATGCAGGGCTTTGAGCAGCATGTCCCATTCCAGCTATCAGGTGGCCAGAAACAGAAGGTCGCCATTGCTGGTGTCTTCAATAATGATGTCAAGATCATGATCTTCGATGAACCTTTGGCTGCTCTTGACCCACAGATGGGCATGCTGGCTGTTGACCTCATTGATGAATTGGCAAGAGAAACCAACAAGACTGTCATCATTGTTGAGCATCGTCTGGAAGATGTCCTCTATCGGCCAGTTGATCGCATTATCCTGATGTCCAAGGGTGAAATTGTTGCCGATGTCAAACCAGATGAGCTTCTAAAAGGTCCAATGCTGAAGGAATCCGGCATCAGAGAACCTCTGTATCTCACAGCAATGAAATATGCCGGCTGTGATATTCAGGATATTGATAATATCTGTAACCTGGAAGAAATGGTTCTTTCTGATGAAAACAAGGACAAGCTTAGAAAGTTCTTTACAGAAGAAAGAGAAAAGGTTGAAGAAAACAAAGGTGATGTTGTTCTCTCCTTCAAGAATGTTTCCTACTCCTATGATGGTGTTGAAAAGGTCCTCAAGGATGTTTCCTTTGATATCAGAAAAGGCGAAAGACTGGCTATTATTGGCAAGAATGGTGCTGGCAAGTCAACAGCTGCTAAGCTGATGACTGGCATCTGCCGTCCTGTTGAAGGAACAGTTACCTTGAATGGCAAAGATACCAAGGAAATGACCATCAAGGAAATTGGTGAAACTGTAGGCTATGTCATGCAGGATCCTAACAATATGATTGTCAAGGATCTGATCAAGGATGAAGTTGGTCTGGCACTGACCATCAGAAAAATGCCACAGGAACTTGTGGATGAAAAGGTCAAGGTCGCTCTTGAGACTTGCGGTCTATACAAGATGCGCAACTGGCCAGTTGATTCCATCTCCTATGGCCAGAAGAAAAGAGTTACTGTTGCTTCTATGATGGCACTGGAACCAGATATCCTGATTCTTGATGAACCAACAGCTGGTCAGGACTTCAAGAGCTATACTGATATCATGAACTTTGTCAACATCCTCAATAAGGAATATGGCAAGACCATCCTCTTCATTACCCATGATATGCATCTGGCTATTGAAAATACTGATCGGGCTATTGTCTTCTCTGATGGCAAGCTGATTGATTCCAACAAGGTCTTCTCAGTTCTATCAAATGAAGAGACAATCAGAAAGGCTCATTTAAAGCAGACTTCATTATATAATCTGGCTCGTAAGCTTGATATTGATCCAGAAATGGCAATCAGACACTTTATTGAATTTGAAAGGACACTAAAGAGAAATGAACAATAGAATGGTCATCAACTATACACCGGGTCCAACGTTTCTTCATAAGTTGTCCGGTTTCACCAAGGTCTTCCTGTTCCTGGTCATGTCAGCAGCGATCATCTCTACTTTTGATATCCGTGTACTGATCCCCCTCTTATTGATAAATCTCATCGAAATCATTTCGATGAAGCCTAACTGGAAGCCAATTATCATTGTCTTCTCCATCACTTTCGTTACTGTTACATTAATTGGCAATATCATGCTGTTCTTTGTCTCGCCAGCAGCTGGCTATAATAATGTTGGTGCTGAACATATCATCTGGCAAGCATCTGAGAACCTTTATCTATCAAAGGAATGGCTTTGGTATGTCTTTGTCTTCTTTATCAAGCGTACAACATCCTTTGCCTCAGTTATGGCTTTTGCCTTAGCAACAACACCTTCGGAATTTGCTTCAGGTCTTAACAAATGCGGCTTATCATATAAGGTCTGTACAGTTGTTTCCCTGGCTTATCGAACAATCCCTGATATTGCCAATGACTTTGTAAATATCCGCAATTCCATGATGATGAGAGGTCTGGAACTGCAGGGCAAGGGTGTCAGCGTCTGGAAGAAGATCAAGAATACAGTCATTCTGCTGGTACCTTTGATCTTCACAGCCTTTGGCAAGGTTGGCAATATTGCCAATGCCATGGACTTAAGAGGTTATGGCAAAAAGAAGAAGAGAACCTATTATGCAGAAAATGAGCCAACCAAGGCTGATAAGCTGGTCAGAACCCTGACAATTCTTCTTTTATGCTGGACCATCTTCTATATTGTCTACTTCCGTATCATCAATCCATGGCCAGCCAAGTACTGGTGTCCATGGTTGGCAAGAGAAGAAGTGACATATGTCAATCCATTAACAACCTTCTTCTTCCTGAAGTGGTTTAAATAAAGGAGTATTATTATGAGAAATTTAGTTATTCAGACAGATTTTGGAACTGGTTCATTATCAGTAGGTGCCATGCATGGTGTTTGTGCCATGGTTAGCCAGGACTTGAAAGTAGCTGATGGCAATAATGATGTTGCCCAGTTCAATGTATTGGATGCGTCAGAATCATTGATGTACCAGTTGCCATATTGGCCTACTGGCACTGTCTTTGTCTCAGTTGTTGACCCAGGTGTTGGCACTAAGAGAAAGAGCTGCGTGGCCTTGACTAAGACTGGCCAGTATATTGTGACACCTGACAATGGCACTTTGACTTATATTGCCGAGAGAATTGGCATTGAAGCAGTTCGTGAGATTGATGAATCCGTCAATCGTTTGAAGGGTTCGGAAGATGTCTTCATCTTCCATGGACGTGATGTCTATGCATATTGTGGAGCGAGACTAGCTGCAGGTGTCATTGACTTTGAAGGCGTTGGCCCTGCTTATCCGGTTGAAGAAGTAGTCTTAGCTGATTATCCACATCCTGTTCATGAAAATGGCATGGTTTCTGGCATGATTGTTGAAGCAACTGAACACTTTGGTTTGGTAGGCACAAATATTCCATTCCCTTGGATGGAAGAAGAAGGCATGAAGTATGGTGATAAGGTACGAGTTGTTGTTAAGAACAATGATGAAGTTGTTCTTGATGAAATCATCCCACTAGTGCCAACATTTGGCTATGTTGGCTTAAATGAACCGCTGGTCTTCTCATCAGAAACAAGAATGGTCATGCTTGCCAAGAACCAGGGCAATGCGACTAAGGATTATCATTTAGGTTATGGTCCAACTTGGACAATGACTGTTACTAAGGCATAAATATGAAACCATCAATTGTTATTCATTGCGATAGTGGCTTATATTCAACAGAATTTGCCAAGCTGGCAGGCGTGATTGAGACAAGAGTTCCAGATTTGGATATTGTCTTAGCTAATCCAGCTTTTGAAGAAGGCAATGTCCCACAGGTCTCAGCTTTTCTCTTTACAACTGTTCCTTTCTATCCGGAAAACAGCATCTTTGTCTCAACAGTTGGCAAAGGAAGAGCAATTGCTGTCAGGATTGATAATGGTTCAATAATCCTTTCCTATGACAATGGCACTGCTACTATGGTTTGCAAACACTTTGGCTTTAAGGAAGCTCGCCTGCTATCTAACAAATATGGAAATGACGGCATGGAACTTGCACGTTGTGCAGCTGACTTGGCTAATGGTCTTGAATTTGCCAAGATTGGTTCAGAACTAAAGAAGGAAGATGTTGTTTTCTTTGAAATGCCAAAGGCCAGAATCGAAGAAGGCTTGGCTGAAGGTGAAGTAGGCATGTTGCTAAGGTCATTTGGCAATATTACCTTCACCATTGGTACTGATGAATTTGAAGGCACAAAGATCAAGCATGGTGATTTGGTCAAAGTCACCTTTACATATCAGAATAAGACTGTCTATGAAGAAACCATGCCTTATCAGCCATCCTTTGGCTATGTGCCACATGGCATGCCAGTAGTCTTCAATGGCTCTTCTGGCTATATGGATATTGGCCTTAATATGGAAAGCTTTATCGATACTTGCATACCAGGAATCCTGAAGATTGATAACCCTGGTGACTATAAGGTCAGAATTGAAAAGATTGGAGAATAAGAGATGAAACCTTGTGTAGTATTACAGTCCGATTTTGGCATTTCAACTGGACTTCCTGCTTCAATGACAGCAGTCGTATCCAAAGTTGATCCAGAACTAAGAATTTATGATATGTGTCATGAAGTCAGAATGTATGACATCCGTCAGGGTGGCAGAATTCTAGCATCCACTTGCCCATATTTTGCTGATGGCACTGTCTTTGTCTCAGTTGTTGATCCAGGTGTAGGTACAACAAGAAGAAGCTGTGTAGCTAAGCTTGATAATGGTTCCTATGTCGTTACACCAGATAATGGAACACTTACTTATCTATATGATCATGTCGTAGCAGTCAGGGAAATTGATGAAACAGTCAATAGATTGCCTGGCTCTGGCAACCACCACACTTTCCATGGCCGTGATGTCTATGCTTATACTGCTGCTAGACTGGCATCAGGCATTATTGATTATGCTGGTGTTGGTCCTGAATATCCAGTGACTGATATTATCAGATTCTCAACACCTACTGCTGAAATAGTTGATGGCTGTGCATGTGGTGAAATCACCAGTGCATCTGACCACTTTGGCAATGTAGGCATTTCAGTACCAAATGAAATGATCCATGCGATTGGCATCAATCTTGGTGATATGGCAAGACTTGAAATCATCAAGGATGGAAATGTCATCTATGATAAGGAAATGATGTTCCATCGCTCTTTTGGCTGGGTTAAGGTTGGTGAGCTCATCATGAACGAATGCAGCAATGACTATGTGGAAATCTCTGTCAACCAGGGCAGCTTTGTTGCTCAGGAATTGCCAGAAGTCGAAGGAGTCTTTGACCTTTCAGCCTATAAGGTTCGCATCAGCAAGGCAGGTAAGTAAAAATGAAACCTGTTGTAGTAATGCAGATGGACTTCGGCATTGGTGGTGGTTCAGCCATGTATGGAACCATCAAGAAGGTTGATCCGGAAGTTGAAGTCTTTGAAGCACACAACCGTATTGAAAAGTTCAATCTCAACGAAGCATCACGTTCTTTGAACAATATGGTTACTTACTGGCCAGCAGGTACAATCTTTGTATCAGTAGTTGACCCAGGTGTTGGGACATCCCGCCGTGCTTCTGTTGCAAAACTGAAGAATGGTTCCTATGTTGTTACACCTGATAACGGAACATTGACCAAGATCCATGAAACGGTTGGTGTTGAAGCCATCCGTGTCATTGATGAAACAAGAAACAGATTAAAAGGCACTGAGAAGGTTTCCATCTTCCATGGCCGCGATCTTTTTGCCTATTGTGCAGCTAAATTAGCCAGTGGCATCATTGATTTTGAAGGTGTTGGTCCTGAATATCCGGTAGAGGAAATCGTACTAAATCCTGAATATCCTCATAGCTACAAGGATGGTGAAGCCAAGGGCTTTATCACTGATATGATGAGAATGTTTGGCAACCTGGAAACCAATATTCCAATTGATGACTTTGCCAGAGCTGGCTTTGTCTCTGGTGATGATGTCCATGTCCTGATCAAGGAAAAGGACAGGGTGGTCGTTGATCATGCAATTCCTTTCAGGACATCATTTGGCTATGTGCCTGAAGGATCAGAAGTTGTCTATAACTCATCAGATGGTGTTATTGGCATTGGCATTAACAAGGGTTCCTTCCTGGAGCGCTATAATATTGGCATTGGTGGTGATTGGTCATTGACCATCACAAAGGAGGCAAAATAATGAATAAGATTGTAATGCAGACAGATTTTGGCTGCATGCCTTCAGCCATGGTTGGTGTTTGCAAGATTGTTGATCCAGCATTAAAGGTCTATCCAGTAGCTTTTGATGTTCCAACTTTCAATATTGAAAAGGCTGGAAACAACCTTGTTGAAGTAATTCCTTATTGGCCGGCAGGTACAGTCTTTGTCTCAGTTGTCGACCCTGGTGTTGGTACATCCAGACATGCCTCAGTTGCCTTGACCAAGACTGGCCATTATATTGTGACACCAGATAATGGCATCCTTGATATTGTTGATAAGGCATTAGGTATTGAAGCAGTCAGAGAAATTGATCAGAGCGTCAATCGCTATCATGGCAATGAATGGTCTGAGAAGTCTGATATCTTCCATGGCCGTGATATCTTTGCCTACTGTGCAGCTCGTCTAGCAGCTGGTCAGATTGACTTTGCTGGCGTTGGTCCTGAATATCCGGAAATCGTCAGATTATAATAATCATCAGTCCCAGATTAATGCTGGGACTGATTGCATTAATAAGACAATAATAAAAAAGGAGGAATGATCATCATTCCTCCTTTATCTTACTGACTATTACTTGAAATATCTTTCTAATAGACCCTTAAGAGCCTTGCCATGTCTTGCTTCATCTCTAGCCATTTCATGAACTGTATCATGGATAGCATCAAGACCATTCTTCTTAGCGCACTTAGCTAAGTCGAATTTGCCGGCAGTTGCGCCGAATTCGCAATCAACTCTCCAAGCAAGATTCTTCTTTGTAGAGTCAGTCATATTTGGTTCCAAATCTGAACCTAATAGTTCAGCAAATTTAGCAGCGTGTTCTGCTTCTTCATAAGCAGCCTTTTCCCAATAAAGGCCTACTTCTGGATAGCCTTCACGGTGAGCAATTCTAGCCATGCATAAGTACATGCCGACTTCTGAACATTCACCCTGGAAGTTAGCCATTAGCTGTTCAAAGATGTACTTCTTGTCTTCATCAGAAACATCTGGATTATTCTTGACCGTCTTTGCATAGATACCGAATTCATGTTCAGCAGCTAAAGTCAGTTCGCCTTCAACCTTCTTGAACTTGGAACCAGGAACCTTACATACTGGACAGAATTCAGGTGCTGTATCACCTTCATGAATGTAACCACATACTGGACAAACCCATTTCATAATTTTTACCTCCACATGAAATTAATGATGATTTGCTGCCGCAAGGCACTTAGGACATATTCCTTTGAATAGAATGTCATACCCAACGACTTTAAATCCCTCTAAATTGCTGACCTTTTTTAAAAGATCAAGATCTTCAATTTCAAGATCGTGAAGTTCTTTGCATTTAGTGCATTGGATGTGATAATGGTCATCCAAGCGGAAATCAAAGAAATCAGAACCATTAGGGATTTCAATCTTTTTGATTTTACCCTCATCAGAAAGAATGCTGAGATTGCGATAGACAGTACCTAATGAAACATTAGGATTTGTTTTGATGACTTCATCATGAACCTGCTTCGCACTGACATGCCCTTTTAGATCAAGGACTGCATTTAGAACCAGCTCTTTTTGTTGAGAGTATCTTCTTTCCATTCCTTCTCCTTAATAGGAATAATTCCTATTAACATAATACTACAATTGCTTTTATATGACAATAGAAATGTTATTCTTGACTAATTGAAAGTTCATTTTATAAGATTTAGGAACTAGCTGAACAGGCCTTTTGGGAGCCGGGTCAAAAGACAATGGATATCATCCATGGGACAGATAATGGAGGTATTTATGGAATTGTCATATAAGAAAGAGACCAGAAAAGTATCATTAGTAAGCATTATTGGAAATATCATCTTATCAGGATTAAAGCTCATGGCGGGTTTTGTTGCAAGGTCAAGCGCTATGGTTTCAGATGCTGTTCATTCTGCATCAGATGTCATTAGCAGCATTGTTGTCATTACTGGCATTGAATTATCAGCTAAGGAATCCGATAAGGAACATCCTTATGGCCATGAGAGAATGGAGTGTGTAGCTGCTATCGTTTTAGCTACTATCCTGGCTCTTACGGGTCTCTTGATTGGCTATAATGCCCTTGTTAAGATGTTAGCTCCAACAGAGGTTGTCATTCCGGGAGTTTTGGCATTAGTGGCAGCGATTGTCTCAATAATCGTCAAGGAAGCCATGTATTGGTATACCAGACATTATGCCAAGAAACTTGATTCCAATGCCCTGATGGCTGATGCCTGGCATCATCGTTCAGATGCCCTCTCATCCATTGGTTCTCTTGTGGGTATTGCTGGCGCAAGAATGGGTTATCCAATCATGGACCTTCTAGCTAGTCTTGTTATTTCCCTATTTATCATCAAGGCTGCCTATGAAATCTATAAGGATGGCATTGACAAGATGATTGATCATGCCTGCGATGAAGGCTTTGAAAATGAAATCAGGGAACTGGTCTTAAAGCAGGAGGGAGTCAAGCGGATTGATTTGCTGCAGACAAGACTCTTTGGCAATAAGATTTATGTTGATATTGAAATAGCAGCTGATGGAGACTTGAAACTAAGGGATAGCCATAGGATAGCGGAGAATATCCATGACCTATTGGAGAAGCAATATCCAAAGATCAAGCATATCATGGTACATGTAAATCCTGATAATCCTTTATAATGGGCTTATGATAAATAATATCAAGATTGAAATATGTTTAGGCAATATCAAGGATGTTGAAGTGCTGAATGACTATCCGATTGACCGAATTGAATTAAATAGTGCACTGGAATTAGGAGGTCTTACGCCATCTATCAATACCTTGATCAAAGCCAAAAAGATATCCAATAAGAAGATTGTCTGCATGTGCCGTAATCGAGGTGGTGATTTCAATTATTCTGAAGAAGAATATGAAGTCATGTTTTCAGATGCCAAACTGATGCTTGAACATGGGGCTGATGGCATTGTCTTTGGTTTCTTGAATCCTGATAACAGCATCAATATTGAAAAGACCAGACAGATGGTCGAACTGATTCATAGCTATCATCAGGAAGCCATCTTCCATAAGGCCTTTGATGAAACAGGGGACTTAAGTAAAGCCGCTTCATTATTAAGTGGCTTAGGCATCAAGCGCATCCTGACAGCTGGTGGCAAGAATCTTGATATTGTGGCTGGTGCCAGAATCATCAATGAACTAAAAGAGGAATTTGCAGGATTGGAATTTCTGCCAGGTGGTGGTGTCCGTGTTGATAACATCAAGGAAGTGGCAACTATCTCCAGAACCCTGCAGATTCATATGACAGCCAAGAAGCTGGATGCTGGTGGATATCTGCGTCTTGATATCAATCAGCTAAAGGAAATGCTTGATAAGCTGAAAGAATTGTCTTTGTTAGGAGTATGATTAATTTGCAGGTTATTAACTATGAACAAAAGGATTAAGCAATATGTGAATGTCATCGTTGGTTCATGCTTGATGACAATTGGCATCTATTTATTTGTAACACCCAACAATCTTAACTTTGGCGGTATTATTGGTTTAGCCCAGATCATTGACTATTTCATCAATAAACTGGTCAACATCCCTTTTGATATCAATATTGTCGGTATCATCAACATGATTATCAATATCCCGCTATTCCTGATGGCCTTAAAGATCATGAACAAGGAATTCTGTTTCAAGACCATCATTTCATTGATTATCCAGACCCTGCTGTTATCACTTCTCCCCCCTCTTAAAGCCCCCTTGGCTGAAGATCTGCTGCTGAATGCTTTGTTTGGGGCTATGATCTGTGGTGTGGGCATTGGCATTACCTTAAGGGGAAGCGGTTCTTGTGGCGGTACCGATATTGCGTCCATGTGTCTGATCAAGCTGCATCCATCATTCAAGGCCGGCCAGCTTTCCATCTATTTCAATGCCGTGCTCTTCTCCGTCTGCCTCTTTATCTTTGATTTGCAGATAACAATGTATTCAATTCTCTTTGTTGTCATCGTCTATACGGTTTCTGATCACTTCCACGACCAGAATATCAATGTGGCCGCCATCATCTTTACGGAAAATCCGGAAATCAAGAACATTATCATGAAGGAGATGGGAAGAGGTGTAACTTTCTGGAATGGCTATGGTGCTTATACCAACCATCAGAAAGATGTCCTGTTCTGTGCTGTCAATAAATATGAAATATCTGAAGTAAAGAGAATCATCGCAGATAATGATGCCAAAGCCTTTGTGACTTTCTTTGAAGGACCGATGGTCAATGGTGGCTTTGAAAAGCGATTATAACCAATATAAAAAATAAAGGCCTGGACTTTTGGGTAGTGTTCGTAAGACATAAAAATAGGCAAATGGCGCGACTTTCGTGGTCATGCTTTTTTTGCTTTAAGAGCATAGTCTCTTTAGTTTCGCAAGAGATGCAGTCCCTTGTTTTGAATGCAGCGACATAAAACACCCCGGACATTCAGGTGTCCGGGGTGTTCAGTCTCGCAGAGCGCACATACGGGATTGCCCCGTATGGAAATGCGCCTTTGTATCTGTCCGGCAGACTGGAAGTCGTCTTATGTAAAACTCCAGTCAGCGTATGTTTCATCATGATAATTCGGATAAGTCACATATGTGATTTCCTTTTCCTTCTGCTCAGTAAGATCATACAGCTTACAATCCGAAAGAACTGTGCAGAAAGATATTTCTTCAGATTTGCATTTCTGTAAAGATTCTTCAGTAATA
>JAQXQU010000024.1 GCA_029101345.1 Erysipelotrichaceae bacterium
CTATATACATTTGTGCAGATTCTAACACTTTTCCAAGTTTATTCTGCTCTGATTTTACAATAGCTTCAAAATCTGTCATTAAACCATACCTCCTACACAGATTAAGAGTACGATTATTGTGAAGAGAATCGCACTCGTTATATATCCTCTTTTTGATTTTTCCTTATAAGAATACCATATAGCTCCTATTAAACCCGATATTCCGCAAAGGAACTGACATTCATTATGCAAAAGAAGTAAGGAGCCTATTAGTGAAACGATAAGTAGGACTAGTGCCCCATCTGGCGTTATAACATCTTTAGGCGGTAGAATCGTAACATTACAATTACAATCATCAATAATTGCTCCTCTATTATCCAATAGAATAGCAGTAATTACTGCATTTCCTTCACATTTAGGAATAATCTGACCATTATTAGCATCAAAATCTAAAACGCTAGTATTGGAAATCTTGTATTTAATAACGCCACCTTTGGCTCCTTGCGGATACACTGCCGCTGTTATTCGTTTAGTCGTATCAAACAGTTTGACAGATACTGAGTTATCAGTAAAACTTATTGAAGATGCTTTAGCTGAAACAAGAATAGATAATCGTTCTTGAACATTACCAACAGAAAATATAATTTCGCATCTACCAGGTTTAATCGCTTCAAAATTCCCTTGTGTGTTTGATAGCATTTTCAGGCTACCAAGAGGTGAGACAGACCATTTTCCAAGTGCTTTATTATGTGCATCTATAGGAAATAATTCACATCTTACTGTGATTTGTTCTCCGACTATTACATTTGTATTAATTGTACTTAATAGGATTTTCTGAACCGTCTTGTACTTGTATACGGTAATATTTTTCGACGTTCTAATTGACGGATGATCCTTTACTTCAACAACAATTTCAGCACTACCTTCGCCTATAGGCTTGATAATCCCACTGTTTCCAAGTAGCGCTATATTTGCGTTGCTGGAATACATGCGGCAGGGGATATCTTTTGGATACTTTGTTAACTGGAATTTACCAGTCGAACTTAACTCAATATTCTCGGTAATCGATAAATCTAAACAAGGAGTGTTGTCATACATGATATCAATCAACTTCATTGCGGACTGATAATCAACACCCATCCATTTGTGACAATTTCGCAGATCACGAACGATAGATTCCACATAGCCAGGAAATAGAATTTCAGAAATCCATGCTCTGACTAGTGCCTGAACTTCTCTCATTTCACAGGAAAACAGGTAGTAGTTTCTCGCCTCATTAAGAAATCTCAATTCTCCATTATTTATAATAATGGCTAGTCTAGGGACATTACTTCCTCCTACTGTGGCAAGCTGATGATATTCGTCCATAGTGGAAAGAATACTAATGTTTGATGAACTCTTTATCCCATTGTTAAATCGTAAATAAATAGGTAATTCTTGTAAGTCTAGATACTGTAGAGTACTAGTATTTCCAACTAGCTTTTTTAATTCCTCGAAACTTTGATTCTTTGCACTATCAAAAGAAATTCCGATTTCAAGCTTTTTAACTTTCAGTTGAGAATACCTCAGCAAGTCCTCAAGTAGATGCATCCTATCAATGTCCGTAATGATATCTTCTTCATACGAAAAATTAGTACATCCATTTTGACTGGATAATTCTTTTTCTAAAAGGATTTTCAGAATCAATCCACCTTTAAAATGTACACTATACATTCCATTCGCTTCTTGAAAACAATAATCCGCAATGTTTTTATACCAATGCAAGAAGGGATTGTTATTGCAATGAGAAAACTGACTATATCTACTAACTGCCTTTCCATTCTGTTCAACCGAGAGAATTGATTTCATAGTATTATATTCAATATTAAAATTGATACCCATTACAACTCCAACCTCCTCTCGTACTTTTCAAGTATTCTACTACTTTTCTCTGGGATGCAAACATCAGAGAAATAATGAAGTAACTCTCCGTACTCGTTCAACGGGAGTCGAGATATTAGTTCTCTAATATGTAGTTCTAATCCCACCATCTTATCTCGCACAATTCGATAATCACTTAAATGCCGCAATGGATTAAAACTATCCGTAGATATATCTTTCTGTAAATCATCACAAGCATCTACCAAATAAATCCATCGTCCAATATAATTTGCAATCATCGATATAATTTCTGCTACCGGACCATCAACTGCTGGCAACAATGGCTCAACGAATTTTTCTACAATATCTCCACAAGAGCAAAGAATTTCATCAATATCATCTGAACCATTTTTTTCCAAATTATAAAAAGTGTTCAGCTTGTTTTCGATAGACGCTTCAAACTCAGATATCTCATTTGTAGCTGTTTCATTTAGTTTATTCAAAAGTCTATCAAATATTTTCCAAACGAAAACTCCACCATCATTTATATTATCCTTTATTTCAAAACCCGATACCAAAATTGATATGTCGGCAGATGTTTTAACTTCTCTACTCAAGTAATCAATAAATGGCACTCTCACAAAAGGCGTTAGACAACATGATCCATGAAATATTACACTTTCCTTCTCGCTTGCAGAAATAATCAACAGCAATAAAAAAGTAACTTCATAGTTTAAACAAGCAATTCCTCTATAGCCATAGTTTTTCTTTAAACTGTGGCAAAGGCCACAGTACAAAGCCTTATATTGCTCTTTGAATTTGGGATTTGAGCATTTTA
>JAQXQU010000025.1 GCA_029101345.1 Erysipelotrichaceae bacterium
TGCAGATATGTTTTAGTTATGAACATCGAACTCTCAAATAAGATCAAACAGTATTTCTCTGCGATGGCCATCTATAAAGATCCGGAGAAAACAAACAGCCTTTTTACAGGTCGCAATTTGCCTTCATTCGTTAAGGACTTCTTGCTGAAGCGATACATTGATTTCGATGGTAACCTTAATGCCCAAGGACTGACGAGTTTCCTTGATCTGGTCATCCCTCGAAATCCTACAACAGTCAAAGAGAAACTGCTTGCAGGGCAAGACCTGACCCTCCTCTGTCGCTTTATCATCTACATTGATCTGGTCAAGAATGTGAAACGATTCAGCATACCCGATATGGGTATAAAGCTCAATGAGGGCCAGATCCCCGATTATGTATGCGAAAAGCATAGAGGCGAGTTGGTCGATGGCGAAAAATGGGGAATCATCAAGATTTGCCTTCTGCCTGATGGAGATGGCAAGAAAAATCATGTGGAAATGGTTGACTACAAACCCTTCAAACCATATAGTTCTGTTGATGTCAGCTATCTGGCTGACGCACGTAGCCACTTCACGACAACTGAATGGATAGATGTTCTGCTTTCTGCCATGGAATATGATCCTGTGGGTTTTGATAGCATGACACAGAAGGTCGAGTTCCTCACCCGTTTGCTGATTTTCATTGAGCCTCGGTTAAACGTGATCGAGCTTGCGCCAAAAGGTACAGGTAAGAGTTACGTGTTTGGCAATTTGTCAAAATATGGATGGTTGGTGAGTGGTGGAAAGGTTACGCGTGCAAAACTTTTCTGGGATAAGCAAAAGCAGCAGAATGGAATCATCAAGAATCATGATTTCATTGCATTTGATGAGATTCAGACAATTACATTCCAAGAACCTGCCGAAATACAAGCAGCTTTGAAGTCATATCTGGAAAGTGGCAAGACAACCATTGACAATCAGGAGTTCTCTTCTGAATGTGGTTTGATGCTGATGGGTAATATCCCTTTGAATGCAGACAAACTTCCCCTATCAAACCGCTATTTCGACAATTTACCTCAGAATTTCTGTGAATCAGCTTTGCTTGACCGTTTTCATTGCTTCATAGAAGGATGGAAACTTCCACGTATCAACACAAGCATGATATTCAAGGGTTGGACAATTAATGTAGAGTACTTCTCGGAGATTATGCATACAATGCGTACGCAGACCATCTACAACCAGATGTATGATGAGCTTGTGATCGCTCCAAACACCGATATGCGTGATTCAAAGGCTGTCAAACGTATTGCTACTGCCTATATGAAGTTGCTCTTTCCGCATTGGCGCAGCATGGAGGATGTTAATAAACAGGAGTTTGAGCTTTTTTGCCTGCATCCAGCTATTCGAAGAAGAGGTATCATAAAACAACAGTGTCACTACATTGATCCTGAGTTCAAGATGCAAATGAGTGGGATTAGTATGAAATAATTAAATCTAATAGGATCATGGGAAAGATAGATGTTTTATTCCATGAAATCATATCTGATAAAGATATGGTGAATGCGTTTGATTATGATCCGGATGACTATACGACAATAGATAAAGGGATCCAATCACGCAATAAATATGTGAAAGCAATAGCCAATATGCTTCTTCAATACGATAAAAAAGTGGAAGAGGTAAGAATGGATATGCGTTTGAAAAATCAGACAGGAAAGGTGGTTATCAAAGATAATATATTTGAATCCATCTATCGTAAATTGGTTAAAGACATGGAATAGGCTTATGACAATCAAGAGACTCATTATCGAGAATTTCCGTAGTTATTACGGAAGGAAAGAGTTTATTTTTGGGAATAAGCTCAATCTTATCCTTGGATCAAATGGTGATGGTAAGAGCACGCTGTTTGAGGCAATCAATTGGGTGCTGACGTATAAGGCTACTGATGTGGATGCTTTGCCGAATATTGAAACTTTAGTTTCTGCCAAATTCTTCAAGAATCTCCCCAAAAATACCCCTGAACCAGTCAGAGTAACACTCGAAATGAATACTTATACCGGACAGCCAAGAAAGCTTGTGAGAGAGTTCTATGTGGTAAAAAGAGATGATGGGACGATGTTTACTTCCAAACATACGCATAGAGCTTATCAAAAGATTGGTGCATTGGAGAAGGAACGCATATTGACTGACGTATTAGAAAAAGAAGGTGTGTTCCCTGCAAAGATTAAGAAGTTCAGCATATTACAAGGTGAGGAACGGCTTAATATTTTCGAAGATCCAACCGTTCTTGCAGAGCTTATCAATATGTATTCATCAATTAAAGACTTGGCGCCCTACAAGGATCTGGCTGAGTATATCATGGGTAAGGCAAAAATTGCCAAGCAAAATTCTCAAGACAAAAAGGCAACAAGTACACAATCTGCAAAAAACCTTCTTGCTGACATAGAACGTCTTAAGGATGATCAAAAAAGAATCTCTAACGCCTTGACGGAGAAACGTGAGACATTGAGAGAAACTTCAAAAAAGATTGATGACATCGCTGGTGACTATGAGACTATACGAATCATCCGTGAAAAGAAGGATGAGATACATAGGTTCGAGTCTATGATAGAGGGTGCTAAAGCAGAATTAAGGATAGATTATACAACTCGTTTATTGGATGAATTGTGGATTCTTCAAGGAATGGCTCCATTTGTTGAAGCGTTTACAAAAAAGATGAATATGTATGAGACAGAGATTCAAGAGATTCGAGAAGCGCATAACCGTAAGATAGCAGAGGCTTATGCGCAAAAAAAAGCGCTTATGGATGCGAAGGCAAAACTGAAAGCTTCCATAGAATCGATGCCTGGTTTTATGCCTGAGCTGGAATCCTTGAAACGGATGTTGCAGGATCATCGTTGCAAGTATTGTGGAACTGCAGCTCCTGAAGGGTCGGCTGCATACAATCATTTGAAAGCGTTGTTCGAATCTTACCAAAGCAAATTGGAGGAAAGTCTGGAAGAAATAGAAGACGAAATCCCGACTATACCACCTTTAGAGTTAGGTGGTAATGTGAAACAACTTGCGGAAGAAAGTCGGGTTTTGTTGAGGTCTGTAGAATCAACGGACTATTCATCCATAATCTTTAAAGCAATCCGCAAAAATGTTGATGTACAGGAGAAAATCAAGAAAGCGCATATGCGGATTGGTCAATTGAACGATGAAATTTTGAGAGAACTTTCCAACTCGGCTACAGGAAAGGACTTAATGCACTATGTAAATGACTGGACGGAAATCACTCAATGGCATGAAAACTACGGACGTGTAGAAGCTTCTATAGCGAATCTTAGTGCCAAACTGACAGATATACGTCGTGAACTCAGGGAAAAGCAAGATAAATACGATAAAATAGGCAGTAATGACAAGAATAAACAGTTCTTGGATTTATACAAGCTTGCCCGCTTATTTGAGAATAGTTTGGATTTGCTTGAAGAGCGCACTTACAACAATTTCCTTATTGAAATCTCTGACAGAGCGAATGAATATATGCGAAAAATTACGGTTGATGATTTTCGCGGAGTGATTAAGATGGAACCTTCCGATGATCGTAAACGGAAAGGCTCTGTGGATGTATTGCTGCGAGATAATAGAGATACCCTTATCACTCACCCAAACAAATCACTACTGACAACAAAATGTATTAGTGTCATATTGGCTCTTGCGGAATATAATCAGGAAAAACAGAATGGCAATGGTTATCCGTTGATTTTGGATGCTCCAACTTCATCGTTCGATTCAGGTAAAGAACAAACCTTCTATAAAAGCCTCAGTAAATTGTCTTCACAATGTATCATATTTACAAAAAGTTTCCTTTATAAGGAAAATGAAGAAAAAGGTGATTACCTGGTAGATATGAAAAGTCTTGATGGAATAGATTGTCCAGTTTATCGAATAAAGAAGAACGCAGAAGGCTTTGATCAGCAGGATTTAAGTACGATAGAAACAATCATTGAAACAGTAAAGAATATATCTGTATGATAGCTAATTTGTATGATGCATGGAAGCAGAGTAGGGCTTTGAAATACGAAAGCTTATTTCATGAGCCTATTGTGAATTCGTTTTGCCAATGGCAATCTGCTACAGATAATGGTAGAGACGAAAAAGGTCGCATATTTAATGCAGGATATGAGGTGTTCATATATGCGTTTTTTATAGGTTTATATAAAGGCGAGAGGCGCCCTCTTAGTGGTTCTACAAAGTCATTTAGTATGGAAATATTCCGTTTGGGTGATGTGAAGGAGAAGAACACTACTCGTACTAAATATACGAAAATCCAAAGATATATTTTTGCTGCACTTGTTGCCCAATCTGACATCAACCTTGTAGAGTATGATAAAGGGAATTTGTCAACAGAAGATGCGGTAAGTACGTTGATGACGACTCTGAACGAATATGCCAATGGTGGTTTTTATTTCATCAACGATATAATGGATAAACAAAATGATTTCT
>JAQXQU010000026.1 GCA_029101345.1 Erysipelotrichaceae bacterium
GCGTATCCAAAAGTATTATGCTAATTTGAAATCCAAACAAGAACAATATTCTATAGCATAATAAAAGATGCCTTACCATCAGGTAAAGCATCCATTGAATTTTATTTATTTGTCCTGTCTACTTGACAGGGGACCGATCAATCAAGTGGCTTTTGATAGAAGTTTCCTTCAACATTGATGGAATCCTGGATGTTAATAAAGGCGTGGCTATCAGCTTCTCGAACAGCCTTGATGACATCCTTGGTCTGGTATGAATTGACAACCGTATAAAGCATTGTAACATCCTGTTTCAAATATGCCCCTTCAGCATGGATTTTGGTAATGCCATGTCTTGTGCCATGAAAAACCGATTCAATGACTTCATCAGGGAATTGGGTAATGATAGTCAAGGTCTGATGGGTATAACGCTTATGCATCCGCTTAACAACCTGATTGGAACAGAATTGAAGAATAATGGAATAAAGAACGATATTCCAGCCATAGATAAAGCCAGCAATACCTAAGACAACACAATTCATTCCAAAGATAAGATTCCAAAAGGAACGCTTGTATTTGTTGGAGAAATAGACGGAAAGGAAATCGGAACCGCCAGAACTTGCACCATGTGACAAGGCAATCCCAACACCAAGACCACCAATGATGCCACCAAATACTGCTACTAGCAATGGATCAGAAATGATAAGTGCAGGTTTTAAAACTGCAGTCAGCAATGACACAAGAGCAAATTGGATGATGGAAAAGACTGTAAACTTCTTGCCAACTGACTTGTAAACCAACATTGATGACAGAACGTTCATCAAGAGGTAAATCAAAGAGAATGGCAGACTAAGGTGCAGGAAATCTTCAATGACATCGGTCAATAGCCGAGCAATTCCTGAATAGCCACCCGGATAAAACTTATTGGGAATAGAGAAGTTAATTAAAGCAAATGAGTGGATGATAGCAGATACTATTACCCAGAATAGCATTTGTGCATCCTGTTTCAAATTAGCTTTGATCATCTGTGTCGACATTTTTGATCCTTTCAAAATACTTGACAATCTTCTTTGCCGAAATGCTAATGGCTTCAAAATCGGTCTGAAGCTTTTGGTAGTCCTTTTCAAGACTGCCAATACGTTCCATAAATCTAGTGAATTCCTTGGAAAGCTCACCAAGAAGATGCTGGATATCCTTGGCGGCTTGATCTCTTTTTATTCCAAGATATAGTGATCTGATGGCATTAAGATAAGCCATCATGGTAGTTGGAGAAACAAGATAGACATGAAGCCGGTAGGATTCTTCGACAATCTGCTGGTAATTAGCGTTTATTTCTGCAAAAACAGCCTCAGCCGGGATAAACATATAGGCCAAATCAGCTGTAACACCCGATATTATATAACGATTTTTGATATCGACAAGATGTTTTTGAACATCTTTGCCGAATTGCTTGCGAGCAATGTTTCGACTCTGAATGTCCAGATTTTCATCGAGCATGCGTCGATAGTTCTCCAAAGGAAATTTGGAATCAATGCAGATGATTGGAGCATCAGACCCAGTAAAAATGGCGGCGTCTGCAATGTTTCCGTTGGGCAGCTGATACTGTTTCCGATAGAAATGGCTGTTATTGCCAAAGGATGCTTCCAGAAGATTGTATAGTTCCATTTCCCCAAAAACACCCCTTGCCTTCTTGTCCTTGAGAATTGATTGAAGATCAAAGATTTCTTTGGACAACTCATCCAGCCCTTTTTGGGTGCTTATGATATTGGCGATTTTTTCATTAAGTGAGGTATAGAGGTCTTTGGAAGCATTGGAATTCTGCTGGATGTTATCGGCTATTCTTCTTTCCATTGCCACCATCTGGCTATAGGTAGCATCAGAAATGGAATCAAGATTGGCATTGAGTGATTGAACAAAGGACAAAAAGTCTTTGTTTACTGCTGATTTTATATCACCAAGACTGGCACTAAGAAGAAGATTAGCATTTAATAGCTGATTCTGCTTTTCATCAAGTTCTGATTTAAGCATCTTCGCCATTTGCTCGGACTTCTGATTGTTTCTGATCAATAATAATACTACTGCTAAAAAGATGACAACAATTGTCATCAATATGCCAAATAGCAGGTAAATCAAAAGCCTCTCTTCCATCATTCATCCTCATCATCGAGATAATTAACAAGATACTGATAGCTGCGATAAAGCGATGACTTTTTTTCAAACGAAAAAATAGCACCAATCAGGATGCGGATAGAAGCAAATAACATGAAGATGCTTACAGCTATTGTCAGAAACTGATCAAGATTCTTTATCATCATTTTTCCTTAGTTTATTATACAACGCTTCAGCAGTTTTTTTATTCAGGACTGTTTGAAGCTCTTCTAAGCTCAAGGTCCGAAGATTGGCAATGCTCTTGTATTTTCTCAAGAGCTTATTGCGACTCTTTGGTCCTAAGCCCTTGATATCATCAAGCACTGACTTATACATAGCCTTTTGCCTTAGCTTCTTATGATAGCTAATGGCAAAACGATGGACTTCATCCTGGATATTGGTTAAAAAGAAGAAAAGGTTGGATTCCTGTTGGATATCAATGATATTGAAGTTGGAATCCATCAGATGAGCTGTATTGTGATGGCTATCCTTGACAAGGCCACAGATCATGATATCAAGACCTAATCCATCAATGATTTCCTTAGCTGCTTCTATCTGGTTTCTAGCACCATCAACCAAAAGCAGATCAGGCCTTTTGAGATTCTCATTGAAGATACGGAAATAATGACGATATAAAGCTTCTTTCATTGAGGAAATGTCATCAGCACCCTCTTGCAGCTTGAATAGCCGGTATTCCTTTTTAAGAGGCTTGAAATTCTCATAGACAACCATGCCAGAAACTGTATTGGTGCCACCTGTATGGGAGTTGTCAAAGATTTCAATGCGCTTGATCTTCCTGTGAAAAATCTTTGCAAATTCATTGTCAATCTCCTCATAATAACTATCATTTCTAGTAATGATAGCCCGATTTGACTTCAGATTCTCCTCGCTATTTTCCTTGGCTTGTTTCAGCAGCTGGTATTTATGACCACGGTTGCTGGCAAGTACTTCTACATCTGCGATGGCATCCTTGAGATATGGCAAAAGATTAGGCGGAACATAGAGCTTCTTGGGTTTCTCATTCACTTCATAAAACTGGTAGATATAGGAAGTTACATAGTTTTCGATATCACCAATCAGATAGTCAAGATGCTTGTCAGATGATAGGAGCTTTCCTGCCTTGATAAATAGACCAGTAATGGCAATGAAGCCTTCAGCTGCTGCGTAATTGAAAACATCAAAGGATTCCCGATTGTTCTTCTGGACATCCTGTCTTAAGCAGGAAACATTGATGTCATTGATCAAATCACGATAATAGGCTGCCTTTTCATAGTCGAGCCTGGCAACACACTCGTTCATTTCCTTCTTGAGATTCCTGATTATCACATTGGTGTTGCCATTCAGAAAGGAAAGAATGCTCTTCTTGATTTTATCGGATTCTTCCTGATCAACACCCTTTTTGCAATACCCAGGACATGCATGCATATGGTAATATAGGCAAAGCTCATCTCCCAGCTTTTCACATTTCCTGGTAGGAAAAAGACGATTGATCAGATCAACGGTATTTCTGGCTGCACCTGCATCAGGAAAAGGCCCATAGAGCTTGCCTTTGGGCTTGTTTTTCTTTGTCAGTCTGACAACTGATAGGTATGGTTCCTTGCAATCCTTTAGAAGGATATAGGGATAGGTTTTATCATCCATGAAGATGATATTGTAGCGTGGCGAATATTTCTTGATGAGATTGTATTCAAGAATCAGGGCTTCCTTCTCGCTTTTTGTGAGAATATAGTCAAAGTCAGCAATATTGCTGACAAGTTTGGTAGTCTTGTAGTCATGAGCACCAATGAAGTAGGAATTAACCCGGTTCTTTAGGTTAATCGCTTTGCCTACATAAATGATATTGCCATCCTTGTCTTTCATCTGATAGCAACCAGGCTTTTTTGGCAGGGTCTTTAACTTATCACTTAGGTCCATTATTGAACTCCACTATCGTAACTGCGCTGCCTCCATCATAATAATCACCATCTCTATAGCTCTTGACATAGGATAGCTTTGCAAGCTTTTGGCGACAGGCTTTTCTTAATGCACCAGAACCAATGCCATGGATGATCTTGACAGTGGTCATCTGGCTAGCAAAAGCATTATCCAGATAGACCTCAAGGCGGGCAATGCCATCTTCAACCCTTTCACCTACTAGATTGATTTCCCTTTCAACCCTTTTGTATTTGCGATGATTGTCTTTTCTGGCAACAGCTTTGGTCTTGGCGATTGTTCTGACATATTCAAGATCAGCCACTTTGGCTTTGACTTTCATGCCCATGATAATGACTGTAGCTTTCTTGCCATCAATCGATTCAACTGTACCAATATTGTCATTGTCCTTGATTCTGACATGGTCACCAACAGCAATTTCATGTTCTTCAATAATGATTTTGGCGGCTTCTGGAAGCTTCTCTTCAAGAGCCTTCGCTACTTCCTTGACTTCCTCTTTAGAGCTTATTTCTGCAAGCTTCTTCTTAGCTTCAGCTTTGAAAGCTTCAATTTCATCGCTCAGCTTTTTGCTATAAGCTTTTCTTAATTCCAGTTTTTCCTTTTCAAAGTCATTGATTTTTGCTTCAAGAGTCTTGTTTTGTTCCTGAACTTTAACTAGTTGCAAATTGAGCTTTTCTTCAAGCGTCTTGGTATTGGCAATCTGGTTGGAAAGCTCTTCCATCAGTTCATCTTCCTTATTGCGGTTCAAAGCGAGAAAATCCTTGGCTCTGGCGACTAAGGCATCATCATCGAAATAACGTTTGGCTATTTCCAAAGCATTGGAAGCACCAATGGAGTTTTCGTAATAATGGTAAGTTGGTTTCAGGGTATTCATATCAAAGCCAACACTTGACAACATGATATTCGGATCCTGGTATGAATAGTTCTTGATATCATCAAAATGCGTTGTTATGACAAACCTTGAGCCTAACTCCTTGATTCTTTCGACAATCGCCAAGGAAATGGCCTGAGCTTCCTTAGGATCAGTGCCGGAAATAAGTTCATCAATCAGAATCAAGGACTTGCTGGTAGCACTCTTGAGTATTTTAGCAATATTGGAGATATGAGCTGAAAATGTAGATAAGGAAGACATGATGGATTGGTTGTCATCAATATCGACATAGATGTTATCAAATAAGGGAATCCTGGCATC
>JAQXQU010000027.1 GCA_029101345.1 Erysipelotrichaceae bacterium
AGGAGAATGGCATTCAGTTTGGCATCAGTGAACTTAAGTACTGGAAGGTCTACCTGACAGAAGAAGAGTACACACGCTACACTCAGCGCTACCTCGACAGGCCAAAGATATACTCTCAGAGCACAGATGAAAAAGGAACCTGGTACATATTCAACTGTTCCAAGTTCCAGTTAGATGGATACTTTAATCCGTTTGGAGAAATAATTAAGTTAGAAACAGTAAACATTCATAATTTCTAATTTCAATTTTTTTGCAAGATGTAATGCATCAATAAATTTTGATTTATCGACCTGTTCAACAAAAGATACAAATTCTCTTTGCATTTCAATCGGAGCATTTGGGATAAGTGTGTCTTTTAAATCATCACTAGTTATTCTAAGTATTGTGGCCCCTTTTTTTACTATCAAAATATGGTTGGTATGCATCTAACACATGTTTGATAAACAATCTATCAAATCTGTCCTCATTTATTCCAATAATTGCAACTATATCTTGATTAGTGCAAATATCAACATCATTAAGTGAAGGCTTGCCAACGCCTACCCTTGTTCCAAACAATATATTCCCCGCAGGAATTAGCTTAGTAGCACTATTATCGATAGCCTCTTGCGTAATGAAACTTTTTACGCTGCTACCGTCTATATGGTTTGGTCCTAAAGACAGGGTGGTAATCCACGGTATTTCCCCTTCATAGTATTCAGGAAACTTTGTCGAAGGAGTGTCACCACTTATTGTAGTGCACAATTTTCTTAACTGAATCCCTTGTTTACAGACATTTACCGCAGTTAGTCACAACCTTATTTGATCTCTAGTAAAATACATCAGCATTGTTAATGTTGATCCTTTTTGATTACAAACTCTGATTCAGTCGTGTTGCAAGTACCCGTGAATGTCAAGTATTTGGAATGAATATCTTAATTTCATTATCGCAAAAAGGTATCCTGTTTGTATTACGTTTAATACTTTTCGTTTAATTCGAACATTTGCTTTATTCGAAGTTTTTATCAGGCACTTTTAGAGTTTGCTACACCTTCAATAGTTCTGCCAATTTTCGAGCATTTTCTATTATCTCCAGTAAAGCATTACTGTCTTTTTCGATATAGTAATTTTGTATCGCCTTCTTCAGTTTCAAGTTATATATTTCAACTGTTTTTTGATTTCCCGAATGATCCAGTATATACCTATATGCAACATCTGAAAGCGGTCTTATTGATGATTGCCAAGGTGGATTTAGACTTTTTCGAACAGTTTCAAAACCCAGTTGTTCAATATATCCTTCTTCGGGCAGATAAATTGGCACATTCTTTTCAAACCTTGAAACATTGATAAGTTGAGCATAATAATTATCTTCATCTTCCTGCTCGATTTTTCCTATTTGGCCAGTTCCAAAATAATATCTTTGAGACTTGTCATATCTATTTCCTTGATAGTATACAAAGGTGTCTCCAGAATGAATTTGATTTTTATATCTTGCAGGATAGTGGTAAACCTTAAACACCTCATCTCCAGAATACGAAGAATCAGTGTCGATTTTTTGAGACAAAATAATGATCATAACGCATACCTCATATATCAGACATCGCACAAGTTCTTAAAAAAACCTAATTCCGGATTATCTATTGTTCCAACAACAACCCCTCTATCCAATAAACAGTTCCCATTTTCGCAACATGTTTCTGGAAGCAAGGCACAATTATGACACGCAGCCAAATTTAGGGATTCTGGTCCTTGCCCAGTAGATTGAATGCAAATAGGATCTGATGTACACCATTGCGCATTTTTGATTGCTCCAATAATTGTGTCTTCTATTCTTCCATGTTCACCTTGTCTTACAAGACCACCCATTGAACCTTCAGAGTCGCCAGATGCTGTATAGATAAGAACTCCACACATTCCCAATTTATCATCTGTTTTTTCGCAATAAATTCTTTCACGAATTGAAGAACTACCATAACCACAGTCATAGCTCAACTGATTAATAATCAAATGAGAAAATGTATGAATCAAAACATACTCCGGTCTTAAATCTCCTGTAGTATTCGCACCAAATTTTGCTCTATGAAAAGCAGCATTTAAAGCATCAACTCTGTTTTTTACTTCTGGAGATTTTGCCCATTCTTGAAGCTTTTGAGAATTAAATTTAAAGAATATTCCCTCACCGAACACTTCAATAGCCGGTAGCCAATCCTCTTTATCTCCTAATCTTAATTCTTTTTTTCTTTCAGAAATTGGTTTTTGGTCAGCTTCCAATCTTGAAAAGCCAACGAATGCTCGTGTTTCTCTAAGTTTTGGAACCAGAGATATACTTTCAAAAAACGTATGAATCAAAGGATCGTATTCGTTTATTGCATGATTTATCGATTGAAAATCCAAAGAGCTTCTTGATCTGCTTAAAACTTGGTACTCCTGTAATCGATATTCATCTTCTGACATATTCTCATTTATGTCATTATTTTCAAGGATATTATTAGCTCTGTTAACAAATGCTTGGAATAATTCCTCAGCGTCAACTCCATTTTTTGAAGCTAAAAAGTTTATTATTGTTCTGTCTAACTCGCCATTTGTTCTCATCGAATTAATAGACTCAAAGTTATCATTTACTATTCCTAATATAATTCTGCTTGTTTTATCATCATCGACTGGAATAGAAATAGAACTTCTTGTATCTGCAAACCAAACATTTGTAGCACCACGTAAGAGCACCTTAACATCGTCTGGCTGAGCCGTACAAATTTCCTCACCTTTTATTCCTAGCCATGGTTTCGATGAATTGCAGTGATAGCCAATTTTCTCGAGAGCACCTTTCTTTGTAGCACCAGCCATTGATCGCTTTGCTCCACATGTACATTGATAGAATACTCCTGTCAAATTTGCAGAAGCGCCACCTGTACTACGTCGAATTTTACAAGTACTAGGATTATAAGTATGACCACTATTATAATGAACCCATTCCGCCACAGGAAAATCATCGATATGTCCCTCTGGACATACAACGATAAAACGCTCTGGAATCATTGTTTTCCTGTATCTAACTTTATCAGAGCATTTTCTTCCTTCTTTCCATTGAATTGCATCACATCTTGGTTGCGTTTCATAATAAGTCGTTTGTTTCATTTGTCCACAAAAAGGACAGTAATACCACGTAGGAAATCGAACAGTCGGAATTTTTAAATTAGAATTCACTGGATCCGCATTATTCTCTCTATAATCAGGCGGCCATCTCAATTCACTAACGCCAAGTCTTTTAGTCAATCTATCATCTTTTATGACGAAAGGTTTTGGATTGTTATATCTCCATGCATCAAGGCCTGCAATCATGAGTGACTCATCATTAGGAAACGGCACAATCGCGCCTACTCCCCAAGGGCCAATTAATGCACTTCTTCTAATTGGACGTTTTGCGTAAGCCATATTTTAATCCTCCTTTGCTTTATATTCTCTAAGCATAAGATCGGCCTCACAAGAAGCATCAACACTTCTCATTGAAGTTGGAGTTTCAAATCCATGTTTTAGCCATGCCTCATTTGGATGCTCTCCAGCGCCATACATTAATGGAACATCATCTGCAAAAGACCAATCACGATTTCGTTTAGGATCCCACAATGAAGGATGCCATGCTTTCCAATTAGAAAGAATTTCCTCATAAAGCGACATCGTATCTTCTAATTCCTCAGGATCTATATCCTCTAAACGCTCTCTTATTATTTCCTCAACGTGCTTTAAAGTTGTTTCATTCGGAATATTTGGCGAACCTGAGTTATACGCATCGTCACTTTCCAAGCGCATCATACCAATCATAATTGCATGTAGAGCGCGTTCACGTACAGGTGCTGAAAATGGAGTAACACTTGTTGGTTCAACATTGCAATACAGTTTAGAATGATATTCTTTAAAGTGTTCATAGTGAGACTTATCCCTTGGTCTTCCAGGACGATACAATACAAACACAATACCAGGCGCATCTCCCGCATTACGGCCAACACGTGATGTAGCTTGAATGTACTCAGACGTAGTTTTTGGCTGTCCTGCCACAGTCATTAACCCTAACCTAGGAACGTCTAATCCAACAGATATCATATTGGTAGCTAAACAAATATCGATAGGATATTCATCCGAATGTAACTCATGGTAATCTTTTCCAGTATATGGAATATTCAAATTTGCAAGACTTGCTGTAACTTTATCTCCTGGAATACGACTTGTTAGTTCTTCATCTCTCCAGATATAACGTCTCCTTTTTGAATATTCATCTCCATATGCTTTATCTGCATGTCTTCTTTTGTAGATAGTATCAAGATACTGATCAATATCAGCTCTAATCCAAGTACGTGCTTGTCCAAGCTCTCGTATACTATTAAAGTATCCAACATTAGTCCAATATGGATCTCTCTGTTTTTCTTCTTCTGTATTTAATTCTTTTGCTGCATAAAGTAACGACGCAAAAAGACGTATTGAGGTTGTGGCATCAGATGAAGATCCACTAGCTAATATTCCGACATACTGCCTTCCATTTTTTGTCGAATCCTCCACAGCGAAAAATGAATCACCAGCATTTAATCCTGAAGGTGGAAACTGAAACACTTCGTCTTTAGAACAGCCATAGAGAGCATGACATTGTTCTTTGGCTCTACTAATTGTTGCCGTTGAAGCTACAATTTTTGGTTTGATTTTTACTCCATTGAGTTCCATAGAGCAAAGCTCATCTATCATAGTTTCGTAGTGTCCCACCATTGAACCAAGAGGCCCTGATATCAAATGTAATTCATCCTGTATAATCAGATCTGGAGAGGTAAGTTTTACACCATTATAGTAGCCAAAAATTCTCTGGGCTTGCGGTCTAAAAGGAAGCATTGCAAACTTATCTACCGTTCCTAATAGAAGTGTAGGTGTTGATTCATATATTGCCTCATCGACAACATATAGTGGAAGAGGATTCTCTCTATCAGAAAAAGTACATTTATCATTAGAACATTTAAATATTATACTTTTCTTCTTTCTTGCTTCCGGTCTTTTCCAATAACCTTTTATTTCTCTTAATCCATTATTCTTCTGAATAACGCCCATTTGTGCCCCACACCAAGGACACTTCAATATAACAAAAGGATTTTCATCGCTTTTTCCATTGTATAGTTCATCATATTTTGCAACCGCATCAGTCATTTTGTTTGGTGTTGTTGCTGATCCTACCCACAATCCAATACTGATTCTGGACGTTCCAAATAAATCTTCATGTCGCTTCCTAATTACATCACATGCACAAACCATTGCTGAAGCACGTTCATATTGCTGTGCTGTCAATAGCCGTAATGTATATCTCATCAAAATTGCAGTTCCCGAATCATCACGATTTTTCAAACGTCTAATGAAAATAGTATATGCAGATAATCCAAGATATGCTTCTGTCTTACCACCACCTGTTGGAAACCAAATTAAATCAACAATATTTCTTTCAGACGCATTTTTATCCGCCATCGATCGCAAATTCATTAGTACAAATGCCAACTGGAATGGTCTCCACTTGCCATAACGTTCTTTGTTTCCATACCAAGTATCACTATTGTATGGATCTGGCAAATTCGAAATTTCATTCTCTAAAAATAAGTTGTCATCATCATCAGAAATCCATTTTTGTAGAGGTAAATTATAATGAAGTTGCTGCATAATCATCGCAAGATTCATATACTGAAAAGCAATACGAACTTGGTTATTGCTCTTTAGTAATTCAATTCCATCCAGCATTCTTGAAAGGCATTTTTTACAATTTGATATATGTCTATCGGCAGTTATTTTATAATCAGTGCGTAAGTATTGATCATAAAGTTTTTTTGATTCTTCTTCACGAAGACCAATCCACTTTTCATACATATCGCACATTCGATAGAGTTCTTGAATGTTTTTTTCAAAATCTTGACCTGGCCCATAGTTTAGCATTTCGAGGTTAACTCCATCTAAGGAAGCAGGTACTATAGGTTTAACCTCATACATAGGAAAAATGGACGATGAAATTTTATACACAACATCATTCGTTGTAGACCAATCTGCCGCACAACCATGGCCAATAGCATAGTTTCTTACATCTCTATAAAGTAATTGATTTGATAAATAATCTTCATCATTAATATTGATTTTTTGAGTATCTGGTAATGGGCAAAATCCCTTTTCTGAGATGATAGAAAATTCCACTTGGAAATAACAGTCATCGTCTTTGAAAGATACTGGTCGTACTTTAGAATTTTCAAGAGTAAAAGTATATATTAAACAATTCCCTTTGCGGTACCTGTATGTAATATCAAAATAGAGATAAGTTTCACCAATTCTTATTTTTTTGATGCCCTCGCCTTCCTTTGGAAGTTTTATTTCAGGTGCCTCATTTTTCCAATCAATCTGCGATCTTAAATAATGCGATACAACTTTCCCTGATTTTTGATCAGTAGAATTTACTGTTTCATATTTACCTGCAGATACCGCAGCATTGATTTTATCTCCTTCGTAAATACATACTGTTAGACTAATAGCCGACTGTCTATATGCATTTGATCTATTAATCAATTCCTCTGCATCTTCTAAATACTCGTTGGATGTCTTAAAAGTCGGATCAGGCCGTTTATCTGGTTCATCTGATTGTGAAGTCATTTCTTCTTCAATTTCATTTTCACTAATAGTCGAAGATTCCTCTTCTTGAATATCTTGTGGATACAAAATACCCGCTATATATCGTGTCCTAGGTGGATCACTAACAAGAATCTCTTCACCATTAGATTGTTTATAACCCGGCCAATCAATAGGATCAGGGCCAATAAATTCTTTTCTGATCAGATTTAATAATTCTTTTCTTCTTTCATCTTCCATATGTTTGAATTCTCCTCGTAAAGAATAATTTTGCACGTTCCTCATTAGCTTTCATTGATTCAAGAATATGAAGATCAAATGTGGCTCTACTTAATCCAACGTATATTAATTTTTCATCATCATAGCTTTCAATATCTGTAATTATGATGGTAGAACTTTCTAATCCTTTAAAAGCATGAATCGTACTAAATCGTATTTTGCCGTACGTGTCGACAGAATACTCCTCTATAATCTCCCCACCCAACTTACTTACAACAGAATCACTAAATGTTCGTGGAGATAAGATGACTATATCGCTGGGTTGAACATTTCTATCTAATAAATTATTTATCAAAGATATAAGTTTTGATTTTTGATCCTCCATATTTACATAGACCTCATGGTCGACAGCCGGAGTGTCAATAGTATCTTTAAAAGCTGCATTTTCCTTAATACCAACAATATTTTCAATGTCTAAACATATTTTTTTAGTATTTCTACAATTTTTTGTAAGACGAAATATTGCAAAGTTTGCTCTACTTTGAATTGTTTCAATGAAATCAAATTCATTCTTGCCATCTGAAGAATATATAGCTTGCATCGAGAAATCCCCAAAAAGCATCCATATTCCCTGCTGCAACCCGTCTCTAAGACAAAGGTCCATTACGTCTAAATAGGACTCTGTCAATAAATCCTGTGCTTCATCTACAATTAGCCTATCGTAATAAACAGGTTCTTTTTTTAGGACTCGCATTGTATTTTCTGGTAATTCGTTTTCAAAAAAATCTTTCTCACTTTTCCCGTTCGGCATTTGAATATATATGCCTTTTGCTAGCAGCAAATGAATCATAAAAGAATGAAAACTACCTACAAAATGAGGACGCTGATCCTCTGGATATGTAGAAAAATAGTTTTTAAGCCATTCACCAAGCATTTTATTGTAACAGAAAAAAGCCACTCTTTCACCATTTGCAATTGCTCTTTTTGCAGCTTCAATGGCTAACATTGTTTTCCCAGTTCCAGCTGTTCCACGAATTAATGCACGAGGATTGTCTGCTAATTGTTCAATACATTGGGCTTGCTCATTTGTCAAAGATAGTAAGTTTTCTTCGGTATATTTTTGCTTAATTTTTAATGGAACTTCGATATCAAAATCTCCACGCAATAACTGAGCAATATAATTAACATCTGCCTTAGTAGGAAACATTTCTGGCTTAATAGGATACTCAAGTCTCTTTCTTGTGTTAATTGCTTGCTGTGCAATTCGATCAATAAAACCACTTACATTTTTTCCATCATTCATATCAAATACTTGACACTGTTCTTCATCAACTCCAACAGATAGATACTCTATATCCGGGAACATAACTCCAATGCCAAAAATGATTTCATTTAAATATTCATGTTTATCATCCAGTCTTGCAACTAGCAAAGATTTAATGCTATAAATTCCTTCCCACGCTTGGTCAAAAGGACTTCGTACTTTTTCATTAAATTCACCATACTTGTTTATGAAACGCCATTTTCCAAGATGTCTTTCAACACGCCCACCCTTAACTTCAATAGCAAACATTCCTTTTCCAGGGGCTAATACCAAGAAATCAGTTTCACCATGTATTACTCTTTGATGAGTTGTTATTCCTAGCGAATGAAGTACGATCCAATCATCCGTTCCTGGAGCAGTTTTAAACCATTCAAATATGTGTTTTTCTGCATTGCTTTTTATGTCTGGAGACATTTCCGATGGTATCATTACAGCCATAACATCACCCCTCAATCTTCAATCAATCTATTTGTATCAGTAGCAGAAACATTGATTTCAGATCCTATATCAATAATTTTCAATACTTTAATAGGACCTATACCTTCAATATCCATTTCAATTGGTTCCCATATATTAAATGGATCCAAATCCTGATATTTCTTCAGTTCATTCGCAAGTTTAAGTTTAAGCTGTTCTGATAGCTTTCTTCCTGCTAGAATATGTGCCTTTCTTACATCTTGGGCAGCTTGGTATACATCATCAAGGAGCTCAATAAGCATCTCATTTTCTGTCACAGTTGCAATTATCTTTAAGTCTTCCTTAGATCTTGGAGATATTGCCTCTTCATCTTCAATCCAATTTTTTATGGTCGGAAGTCCTTTATCACATCCAGCCGCTCTAAATTTTTCATATAATTCATCAATTGTGCAAAACAGCAATTCGATTTTTAATGCTTCTCTCCATTTCGATGCCAATTCTCGCAAATTACTTTTTCCACTGTTCTTAAGCACAATATCAGCTAATTCTTTAATAATGTCTTTATCAGCCTCACGCACAACAATAAAGTCTCCAATTTTTAATTCTGTAGGAATTACACTATCAATATTATCTGATGCAGAATTAATAATTTTCGTAGCAGAAATCAGTTTGTGACCTGTACGGAAAAATGATAGGTACCCTCCCACAAAATTTACTGGAATAGCGGAGACAATATCTTTTCCTCTGTGCTTATCGTCATTTATATATTGTCGGAATTTATTTTCTCGCAAAATAAGTTCAATTTCACCTAATTCATCAATATTCTCTTCTTGTGGCAAATCCCCTGTTTCTATATCATAGCGTTCAGTAGAAACTTGATATTCCTTTGAAGAAAATGAATTTTCAATAATCGATTTATTGGAAGATTGGCGAAGTGATTTATCCCACTGTGTTGTATCATGTTTTTTCCATCTATTTTCGTAATCATAAAGTAGAATTATGTATTGACTAGTATTGAAGCTATAAATAATTTTCCGCATTATAGCTCTTTTCATCCAACCACAAATCACTGTGATATCTGTCCCATCAGATGAACTTAAATAGTACTCTGAAGGGAAAAGTACTTTCACTTGATTTTTTGTTCTGCTTCGCAAGCACCATTGAGTCCAATACCTTTGAATTTGATCCTTCTGAAATTTTTCAGGAATAATTAAATATATCTTAGACATTGGATTTTTTCTTAAATAATCCTGAAGAACTTTTGATTTAGTAAAAATAAACTTTTCTCCATAAATAGTCTTAAGATTTGAAATAATATGATTATAATCACTTACCGTATCATCAGCGAGGTATGTCTTTTCAATACTTAGAATATCTGTGCAATCATCTATTATTCGATTTGCCATCTCTCTATCCATCGAAGATAACTCAGACGTTGTTCTGAGCGCTGTAAACATTAAGTTATTCAGCATTTCAAAGAGTCGCATCATGTTTGGTGATTGTTCTTTTGTTTCGCTTCGATGAGCTGACAACAGTTTCATTGCCTCACTGATTTCTTTTCCATCCGATTGTAAATAGTGAATTCGCTGTGTAGCACAATTCTTTGTTTTCACATCTGAGGATAGTGAAACAGCATCATATAGTTCATCAGATAATGTTTCTTGATTCCATCTCCAAATATTGAATTTACGTGCAATATATGGTTCTAGTTCAAAAGAATCTGCAGTATCAGTAATGCAAACGATAGGAATATTCATTTTCAGCAATTCATCCAATATGTCTAGTTGTCCCAGCAATGCATTGAGATTAGATCCATCAATAATAATTGATTGTACTGGTGAACCTTTTGCTATAGTAGCTTCAATCGAGTATAAATCAGATGAAAATATAATTGCAGGAATGCCTGACATCTGACCAGAACTTATATTTGAAACATTTCCCTCGTAGTCAGTTTGTGCGATGTGAAATATTTGAGTGACTTTTTCCCCATTAAGCATGCAACTTGAAAGCTGCTCTTTTACAGCAGTCACTGATGTCATTACAAAAATAGAACTATCAATATGTGTTTTCATATTTGATACATATGATATTTTTGCACTTCCAGTGACTTCACTGCTCATTGTTGATAAAGCATCTTTCTGTGCAGCAAGAAACTGTGCATATTTGCTCAACCGTCTTTTCGTATTAACTTTTTGAAAAATCGGAAAAAGCCTAATTGGTGCACTTAACTCTACATCAGCAGTTTTGATAATAAGGCACAAATGGTCATTCCGTGCCTCTATTCCACGATATTCGACAATTGTATTTCCGACCTTTATTTTTTCACCTATTGTAAATTTCGTAGGATCATATGTACCTTTAATTCTTCCAGATGCAATATTATGAAATAGTTTCATCAAAGTAAAAATAAAGATAGACTGCGTTTTTTCCGGAAATACCAATAAATTTCGATTTCCTTGATTCTCGATCATTTTATCAAGCATACTAATACTTGCTTTGATGATTGGAGGAATCCCGGTAGAAGACTCGTCTTCATCAAGCGAAATAGTAATGTTATCAAAATCCGATTCAGATGAAAGAAGATGATTTAAATAGTCATTCCATTCGACCATGACAAAGCCTCCATTCTAATTTTATTAACGATCAAAGCCTTTCGTACGTGCATCCTCAAGCGCTTTTATAGCATGTTTTGCTTGCTTTATACTTGGCTTTTTACCTCTACCAACTATAGATCCAACTGAGAACAACATACTACGAAGCCATGGTTGAAAATTATTCGTTTCTTTTGCCCATTTAGAAAGTGCAAACCATGTTTCTGAAGGAACATCCGCTGCATTATTTATTATTTGTTGTTCATCATCAGTCAGAGAATCTATGCTATATGTTGCGGGTATTTTATTTATAGTATTACCTACCGCAACGAGCTCTGCTTCAAATTCGTTGCTTAATGAATACTGTAAATTCTTGACAGCTTCCCAGCATTTTTCTTTCTTGCACCATTCTCCAATATTTGCACCATTTGGTGGATTAATAATTAGACCATGTACTAATATTGATACATTTGCTATCTCTTGTTCTAAAACTGGAGATAGAGCTTGTTCTTTCCAAATCTTATCTAGATCTATACGTTGTGCGCTTTTATATGAAAGAAAAGCTATTGTATATGTAACAATGTTTGCGCGATAACCTCCAAATTGCTGTTGCTGGACAATCTTCTCAGTTCTTCTAAACAAGATTGCTTTTGCTATCAACCTTTGAAAGTATTTTTCGTCAGGTAAAATTCCTTTTCTATCATTCAAGCGAATAGTAAATCTACGGAAGTTCTTTTGTGCACCTTCACTAACTTGGTATGGAAGCTGGTCCCATGTATTTTCATATTTAGCTAGATCAGTCTTTGTAAACATTGGGTGAGTTTCTTTAAAATGTTTTTTGCGAAGGGTTGTCGTTTCTCTTGACAACATATCAGCATATTGTCCTCTCGCTCTTTCATAAAACCAATTTACAGGTTTTGCTCCAGCTGCTCCAGAAGCCCAAATAGTACGAGAAAGTTCTTCAACACGGCGATGGAAAGGATCATTAGCAGAGAAATCAGCTACTTGAACTTTATTTTGTGTATTAGCAAAAGCTGAAATTCTTGGAACAATTTCATCCATATCTTCCGATGAAG
>JAQXQU010000028.1 GCA_029101345.1 Erysipelotrichaceae bacterium
TATTCTAATAACTATCTATACCGGTCTACGCCCTACAGAACTTCTGGAAATAACAACAGATAATGTGCATCTGGACGAACAGTATATGATTGGTGGAATGAAAACCGAAGCTGGAACTGATAGAACCATTCCTATTGCGGATAAGATTCTCCCTCTCATAAAGAATAGGTATGACCCAAACAGAAGATTTCTGGTTAATAACAAATATGGAAATCACTACACCTATGGTTCTTATTTGAGTGCCAATTTTAATACCGTAATGAATAAACTCGGGATGAAACACCTGCCGCACGATGGCAGACATACCTTTGCATCCCTTATGGATGATGTTGGGGCCAATGATGTGTGTATCAAATTGATAATGGGACATAGCATGAGAAATGATGTTACAAAAGGAACTTATACTCATAAATCAATACAGCAGCTTATTGATGAAGTCAACAAAATTTAAGGGAGGTTATGCCTCCCTTTTCTGTATATTTATGCTTGAAAACCGTGTATATTATGCGTATATTATAAATTTTCAGTTGTATATTGTGTGTATATTACGAGTATATTGCACGTATATTACTATCAAAAATCTACTCAAACCAACGAACACTTTCCGTAAAAATACGCATAATAAAAACCCCGAAACATCGTAGTTCCGGGGTTCGTTTTTGTTTCTTAGCACACACCCTGAGCTAACATAGCAGTAGCACAAGGATTCAGTATTTGCGGGCTTTCCGCCTTGATTTGTATATTATAGGCATATTACCAACGAGGTCTTTCTTCGTCTTATACCATCCTACAACAGATTATGCCTTTTGTAAATATTCGCTTGAACTGAAACCGGTGTATTGTACTCCATCAATCGTTACCTGGATATAATACCATTTCACACCGTTTGATACATTATAGTAACCGTACATCTGAACCTCTGTACCTTTAGGAATAAGGACAAGTGCTTTCATATTCTTTCCGGCATCGTTTCTCATATAGAGATTATTTGTGGTTTTATATGTTCCCGCAAGGCTCGCATCTTTCTTCTTGGCTGCACAGGTAGCGGTTACTTTCTTGGTTATAGGTTGTGACTGATTCTGTACCGGATTTGTAGGCTTAACTGCGCCGCCATTCAAAATCTCGGTTACTTTGTTTTGAACAGTGTCGTAATCATATCCGGCATTAGTCAAGGCTGTCTTTCGAGCCGGTCCGTTCCCCCACTTGCCTGAGATAACTTCTCTCGCAATTACATCAATGCTCTTTCCTGATTCCTGTTTAGGTGCTGATACTGTGTTATTGGTGTATTTAGGGGTAATGAAACCGCGGATAAATTTTCCGTTGAGAGAAATCGTTCTTCTCTTAACCGAATTACTGTAGTTACCCTCCATGACTACCATATACCCGGCTGATTCATATACTTCGATAACAGTTCCAACATGGTCCGGTGTACCGGTATTATCTCCAACTCCATTATCTTGCCAATCGTAGAGAATGGCATCTCCCGGCTTTGGAACATAGGCATCATTTTCTACCCATACCCCCATTTTCTTTGCCGCCTCAATTAGATAATAGCAACTAATCTCAATCGGCATGATTGGAACATACCCTAACTTTTTGGCTATTGCGGACCATGTGCAAGCGCACCAAGCCCAACTGTATTGCATCTTTGTACTTCTTGGGAAAGGAGCGGTGCTATTATAAATATCAATGATAGACTTATAGGAGCCGTCAGACTCTTTCTTTCCCTCCCAACTTTTAACAAGGTCAACTACTTTTTGCCTTTCATATGCCATGTTCTTATCCTCCTGTTTCTTGCTGTACTTATCAAAATGTTCTTGACTGTACTTGGCTCTGGTATTCTTTGCGGCATTACTCTGATCTGCCGGTCTTTCAAACTTCGTAATAATAATGTCCGAGGCTTCCTTGACCGTCTTTGCCGCATTGATAGCGTTCAATACTCCCTTGTAACCTCCGCTCAGTTCAACCCATAAGAACCCCAACTGCATCTCTTCGTTTCCTATTGATGCATTTTGCTTCTTGGCATAGTCATACAGTCCGGCTTTTCTAGTATGATAGGTCCATTGGCAGAGTCCAAATCCACCATGAGCACTTGACTTGAATTGCTCTCTTGTGATTTCTCCACTATCGACTCTATTTACATACTCTTCATCAGTGATTCCGAGTTTTTTGTTGTAGGAGTTCTGTAAGTTCTTGGGATTAAAACCGCTCTCTGCCTGAATGTTCCCCATCACACCGGCAGCGGCAATATCGGTCAATCCCTTTCCTTTCAGAAAATTCCAAATTCTTTCCTGTATCGTATTTCCGACTAAAGCCATGAATATCCACCTCCCGAATAACAAAAGAGCCGGACACATTCACTGCATCCGGCTCATGGCTCTTTCATCTTTTATTATTTTCCAATTTGCTTTATTTGTTTGATTGCCTGGATTACTTTATCATAGCCATTCGTAGCAACCAGAAAACTCAGGTACGCAAGGGCAATAAGTTCAACCCCGATTTTTGCATTGAGCATGGTTTCTGTGTAAATCAAATAGCCGGCTGATAAAGCCACCGAAATAACTACGGAAGTAACTGCTGCCATTACATTTGATGAATAGTCAACAGACTTCTTATCAAGGAGCTTCTTGATTCCCTCGACAGTAAGATTTGTAAGTATTGATACTACAAATAATGCGATGATTAAAAATTCCATTGTCATAATAGACCTCCTATCCTACAGCCTCATCGTCAGAGGCTTTGTATGCTGTGCCGTCTTTTCCAATAACGGTACTGTTAATGGGTACTGAAAAACTGAGTTTGTTCTTTTCAAATATGTTCATAATTGTATTGGTTCCAAGGTACACAACTAATGGAGCAACTATCTCTCTCACGATTGTGCTTGATACATCTACTACGGGATCCATGCCTCTCCACGATAGTATGTAGGAAAGGGTCGTGAGTATCATTCCATGTGCCAATACCGCTGTTGTAGCCACCTTTGCGTATGTATTTAAGGTAACTCTCTTCTTTTTTTCTTTGCGGCGTTTTCGGTTTCTTTCCTGCAGAATGTAAATTGTAATGCAAGCCACAATAAATCCAATAATAAATCCGGCAACAATGCCAATTATCATTCTTTGCACCCCTCTCTCTTCTTAGGCGGTTCTGTTGGTAATTTTTTCAAATCTTCAATAAGATCTGTTGCTACATCATTTCCACCCAATGTATGGTATGGTTCATACATTCGTATAGTGTTCTCACGGGCGTATATAGGGCAATATCCTTTCTCAGACCACTTATTGTATGTCTGGACGATTCCGTTTCTTAAAAGGGCTTCTACGCCCTTTCCGATAGCCTTGTTTTTGAGATACTGACTGTAAAGAATTTTGCCAATCACTCCCATGCCGCTAATTATTAGTCCAAAAAGAAATTCAATCCAATATTTTAAGATAAATTCAATCATTCCCCACGCTCCTGTCTGTATGCTCTTAAATCATACTCTAATAGATCCATCTTTTCGTCTGCACTGCTTCTCATCTCGGACAATTCTTTGTGAACTGCCTCTGATATGTTGTACTGCTCGATGATTTCCTCTTGCTTGCGGATTATTTCAAGCAGTTGCGTAGTTGCTTCACAGAGCCTATCAATTATTTCGTAACTACATTTATGCATGACTTTCTTTCAACTCCTTTGCTTGTTCGGTAAAACTTTTTACCAAATTGTAGGTATCGGCGTGTTGCATGGAGCCTATTCTGCTTATAAAGGATTTGTCGAAGTATTCTTCTGTAATAGTTCCCTCTGCAAAATTCTTCATAAGTCGTTTCATGCGCCGCATTGCGGCTTTGCGAACTTTCTTTGTTGAGTTCCAATGTCTATATCCAACGAAGTCAACTCCGTTCTTTGCATAGACAATAGTTGTTTTGGGATTAAGCTCTAGGTTTAGATTGTCCCG
>JAQXQU010000029.1 GCA_029101345.1 Erysipelotrichaceae bacterium
AATGAAGCAGAAGTCGTTAGCGAAAAACTCGGTGTTTTTTGTGTTTTATAGATTGCTTAATGTCATCTTTCCATTAATCACAGTAACTTATGTTTCGAAGGTTATCCTAGCTACTGGTGTTGGAAAGGTTGCGTCAGCACAAAATATAGTCCAATACTTTGTTATTATTGCCGCATTAGGTATACCAAATTATGGAACAAGAGAGTGCGCAAAAGTAAAAGAGGATAAAGCAAAGCTTTCAAAATTGTTTTCAGAATTGTTTACTATAAATTCCATTTCAACATTGTTGTGTACTATCGCATATTATGTAGCAATTAACGTGCTAGAGTTCGGAACTACTGAGAGAGTCCTTTATAATATCGTAGGTATCACGATAATTCTGAACTTCTTTAATGTTGATTGGTTTTATCAAGGCAATGAACAGTATTCATATATTGCAATTAGAAGCTTCGTGATAAAAGTTCTATCAATGCTTACTCTGTTTGTTTTTGTGCGCAAGCCGGCGGACTATGTTATTTATGCATTAATTTACTTGTTGGGAATTGCGGGAAATAATTTAATTAATTTCTTTAATCTGCGCAGATTTGGAATAAAGCTGGTTGTAAAAGATTTAGATATTGTAAAGCATTTAAAACCTGTGAGCATATTCTTATGCACTACTATCGCAATTGAATTATACACAATGGTAGATACAACGATGTTGACTTTCCTTTGTTCCGAGGAGATTGTGGGTTATTACGCTAATTCAATGAAGATTGTAAAAATTGTTATCATGTTGGTTGCGGCTATAGGCGGAGTTTTATTGCCGAGATTGAGCTATTATCAATCCAAGGGAATGATTAAAGAATGTGAAAACATAGTTAATAAAATTTTTGCTATTATTTTCTTTCTGTTCATTCCGTGTGCGATGGGGTTGTTTTTGACAGCTGATTCGTTGGTACCAATATTGTTTGGTAATTCATTCATGGGTGCAATTACGACATTAAAAATTGCTTCTTTTCTTATTTATGCATTAGGATTTAGTAATTTGTTTGGTACGCAGGTATTATTAACTTTTGACGATGAAAAAAAATTGCTATTGGCTACAGTTTTAGGCGCAGTTACAAATATCTCATTAAATGCGTTATTAATACCATCTTTGCAACAGAACGGAGCAGCATTAGCATCAATAGCTAGTGAAACAATCGTTACTTTGGCTACATTCTTTTTTGCGCGTAAGCACTTGAATATCAGACTTAACTTGAAATTTGTACTAAAAACCATAGTTGCTTGTGTTGTAATGATGGCAGTGGTAATAGCGTTAAACACTATACTTGGCAATGGAGGAGTGTTCTTAGTGGTTGCGGTGCTCTTAGGAGCATTAGCTTATTTTTGTGTAAGTCTTATATTGAAGAATGAAGTGATTAAGGAATTGGTCACGATTGTAAAAAAGCATTAGTTTAGATAATGGTAGGTGAGATATATGAAATATGATTATTTAGTAGTAGGATCTGGTCTTTACGGAGCGGTGTTTGCACAGCAGGCAAAAGCAGCTGGTAAGTCTGTTCTTGTAATTGATAAGAGACCGAATATTGCAGGAAATGTATATACAGAAAAGGTGGAAGGCATTAATTTCCACAAGTATGGAGCTCACATTTTCCATACAAACAACACAAAGGTTTGGAATTATATTACACAGTTTGCGACATTCAACCGTTTTACAAATTCACCTGTAGCAAACTACAAGGGTGAGTTGTATTCCATGCCATTCAACATGTACACATTTAATAAGATGTGGGGAGTAGTAACTCCGGAAGAAGCGGCTGCTAAAATTGAAGAGCAGAAGAAAGAGATTACTGGTGAACCACAGAATCTTGAAGAACAGGCAATCAGCCTTGTCGGTAGAGATATCTATGAGAAGCTTGTCAAAGGATATACAGAGAAACAGTGGGGAAGAGATTGCAAGGAACTCCCTGCATTTATCATCAAACGTCTTCCAGTAAGACTTACATTTGATAATAACTATTTTAATGCTCTGTACCAGGGTATTCCAATTGGTGGATACACAAAGATGGTAGCAAATCTTCTTGAAGGAATTGAAGTAAGACTTGGTGTGGACTATCTTGAGAATAAAGCAGAGTATGACGCTATGGCTGAGAAGGTTGTCTATACTGGTGCCATTGACGCTTATTTTGATTATAAATTAGGTAATCTTGAGTACAGATCAGTAAGATTTGAGAATGAGATTCTTGATAAGCCAAACTTTCAGGGTAATGCAGCTGTGAATTATACAGATCGTGAGACTCCATGGACTAGGATTATTGAACACAAATGGTTTGAATTTGGTAAAGATGAAGATGGTAATGATCTTCCGAAAACTATTATCAGCCGTGAGTATAGCTCTGAATGGGAGCCTGGTGATGAACCATACTATCCTGTTAATGATGAGAAGAATGGTAAGCTTTATGCTCAGTACAAAGAGTTGGCCGAAAAGGAAGAGAAA
>JAQXQU010000030.1 GCA_029101345.1 Erysipelotrichaceae bacterium
ACAGCTTCGTGCATCTTCGGGGTATTTCAAATATCAACCTTTAAGTACATCGGCAGAAGATAATTCATCAGACAGAGATAGTCGATGGAAGATAAACATAAACGTAGAAATAGAAATGGACGATATATGATAAACAGAACAGCTATACAACAATGGAGTGAGCATGCTCCCTGGATAGATAATGCACAGATTGAGCAAGACTTGATTATCTGTCGTGCCTTGGTTTCCATCTTTAGCGATGAGTTCCTTGCATCGCAGTTGGCATTCCGAGGTGGAACAGCTTTGCATAAACTATATCTTTCACCCCAGCCACGTTATAGCGAAGACATTGATTTGGTTCAGATTGCTCCTGGACCAATCAAGCCAATCATGTATCGATTAGGAGAAGTTCTAGACTGGTTGCCAGACAGGGTAACTAAGCAGAAGCGGTACAACAATACGATGTTGTTCCGAGTGGAGTCTGAAATCCCCCCGACGGTACAGATACGTCTGAAAGTTGAAATCAATTGCTTTGAACATTTCAACGTACTTGGACTGACAAAGATACCGTTCAAAGTGGAGAACTCATGGTTCACTGGCGAAGCCGAACTAACAACCTATCATTTCGAGGAATTGTTGGGCACCAAACTTCGTGCCCTTTATCAGCGCAAGAAAGGCCGCGACCTCTTTGACCTTTATATCGCTTTACAGCGCAAGGATGTGGATGTTGATAAAGTCCTTCAATGCTACAAGAAATATATGGAGTTTGTCGTTGACAAGGCTCCATCTTACAAGCAATTTGTCAATAACATGCAGGAGAAAATGGAAGATCCTGAGTTTACCAACGACATGCAATCCCTTCTGCGTCCAGGCATAACATTCAATGCAAGTGATGCTTATATTTTGATTTATAAGACCTTTATAGATAAGATGGAGGGAAAGAGAGATTGAACTATCTTGCTAAGCAGAATCCACAGAAGTTCAGGGATAAAGCAGATAAATTATGTAAGACAATTCTAAAAAATATGGATATTTTGCAAGAACTATTAAATAATATCAATGCTATCCTTCAAATAGAGGAAGCTGATAACGAGCGAGATAAGAAGAATGGAAATTCGTTAAATCTTTTTTCTTCTCTAAACCTAAAAACGAGTGAATTAATACATTCAAGAATGATTGCCGAACTCCTCAATCCAAATAGTTCTCATGGCAAAGGATCGATATTTTTGAAAAAATTTATTGAACTTCATGATTTTGAGTTTACTTTTGATGTAGAATCTGCATCTGTATCCACAGAGTTTGATATTGGTCCAATATCAAAGAATTTTTCATCAGGTGGTCGAATTGACATATTAATTAAAGACGCAAATAATCATGCATTGATTATTGAGAACAAAATATATGCAAAAGACCAGAAAAACCAGTTGCTTAGATATGCTAATTATGCAAAAAGCGAGAAATATGATTATTGTATTGTCTACTTAACTTTAGATTGTCATGAACCACCAGAGATTTCCATCGGTAAAAATCCTGATTATGAGTATGTAATGTTTTCATATGAGGACGACATACTTCTTTGGTTGAATCAATGTATGAAGCTGTGTCCTCATGAATCTACATTATATTATTCGTTGTTTCAGTATTCACAATGTTTAAAAGATTTATTAAATCTTATGAATGAAGAGTATAAAAAAGCAATTATAGATATAGCGACCGATGACAAGAATGTCAAATCTGTCCTTGCTTTGTATAAAAATGAACATAGAATAAAAAAAAGAATAATTGATGATTTTGTTGATATTCTATGTTCAAAAGCGAAAGAAATGGGTTTTGTTATAAATGTGGATGATAAATTTGGTGATGATGCCGAAACGTTTATATCATTTTGTATCCCAAAACAATCTGATAAGTGGGCTTTGTTTATTGGAAGCGATAAAAGGTATGCGAAAGATGTTTATTTTGGTATATACCTGTTAGCCGATAAAACATCAAGAATTAAAAAAGCAGACTTGACAAACATCCCTCGCCTTTGGGCAGTATTTGAACAAGAGAAAAGTTGCCCATGTGGTTGGAGCTATTTTTGGAGTCGCTCAGGAGAAAAGTATTCGGGAAGATGGTATGATTGGTATGACAATGAAACCATAGAAGCTATGATAGATAGAAGTCTACTAGATTTTATTGTGGGAAACATTTTTTCACCGATAATAAATAAAGGTGTTTTCAAAATTCTAAATCGATATTGATAAGAACACTTAAACTATTTGCCATTGTCAATGAGCATCACAACTCAACTCAGAAAACGAATGACTCTTGATGCCAATATGAACACAAATGACATCGAAGATCGTTTTGAACAAATAGCAAAGATGCTGTTTGAAAGTTTTGCTATTCAAAAGGGTGAGAAGAAGTATCTCTTTAAAGACATTGAATTTTACTTCTACAATAAAAATCATCGTGACATCATCACGCATCCACGGGAGTCAAAACCTTTATGTTGGTATATCAATGACTTTGGAGGGATAGATCTTAACTTTGCTAGTTGTATTAAGCGTGAGTTTAGACTTAATAGCAAAGGAAAGAATGTAAAGAAGTATGTCTTGGATGATAACGCATACTTTGGTGGTATTCTTATTCGTCAGTTGATTAGTGAAGACGGCTGTGAAGTTTTAAATGGACCATGGGCTTGTGCTGAATTGTTTAGATGCTATGATGCTACTGGCGTTGGCAACGAATTACCTATTCTTGTGGAGCATGATAATGGTATGGCGGGATACATCCGTGAATCTCGTATCAATCTACTTACATCTAAACAAACAATAGAGGGCAAGGTGAATTATATCCTAAGTGAATATCATGAAAACCCTAAAAGTGAAGGTTTGTATGGAAATTTCTCGTTATTTATTAACAAGCGATATGGATTTGTACGTTGTGAGACATTTATTCATGATGAGGTCACCAATGTGGTATATTTCTCCCATTGGTTAAAAGACAAGAAAGAGGGACATCCTGAGTTTTATCAGCTTCTGAAGGATGTGCTTAATGAAATGGGAATTGAGTCCAAAGAACTGAAATCTACAAATGATTATTGGGCTCGCGATTATATGCCGATTCAATTGGGCGAAAATGAGTTCTTGAAGTATCACTATTATCCTGATTATCTTGTGAAGAGCAAGAATAAAAAAGATATTGAGACAATTACTGATGCAACCAAGGTGTTGCGTGGGATGGGCATCAGTTGCCGTTCAACCAATCTCATCATTGATGGTGGTAATATGGTGCCAT
>JAQXQU010000031.1 GCA_029101345.1 Erysipelotrichaceae bacterium
AATGGATTATCCGTATTGGCGAAGAGATTCAAAAGGAAAGGAAAAATCAAAAGAAAGGATAATAATTATGGATGATTTAGAATGGATTTTAACATGGGTGATAGTACCTATGGTAGGAGGTTTCATTGGAGCAATACTTGTTGGTGTTGTGAAGAATAAATTTAAGAAGTAATTATGACACGAGAAGAAATAAAACAATGGCTACCGATTTTTCAAGCAGTAGCTGACGGAAAGGTAGTGCAAACACTCAGACAAGATGGTTTTTGGGTGGACAGCGACTATTGCGGTATAGTTACCGGATTAGGCCCTTCGAGATACAGAATAAAACCGTATGAAGATTATGATTATAAAATCATACGAATTAATATAAACAATCAATGCAAGCAGCAACATAGAAATATGCTCGACAAGGGATTTGATGACAAAGACTTTGCTCGTGACTTGATGCTTATTGTATCTGAATTGTCAGAGGCGCTTGAAGCAGACAGAAAAGGTAAGGATACTCACAAACTGCCTTTACCTATTGAAAAATCGATACTTTGCAGGATAGGCGATAGCGACTTTGATAAAAGTACTTGGAAAGATTATTTTGAATCATATATCAAGGACACGATTCAGGATGAGATAGCAGACGCTCTGTTGCGCATCATGGATTTGTGCGGACGATATGATATTGACATTGATACGCACGTAGCAATTAAGTCGTACTACAATTCACTTCGTAAACCAAAACACGGAAAAAAGTATTGATATGGAAAGACAGATTGACGAGCAGTTTGAGTACGATGGTGTCACGCTGGAAGTCGTGGAAAGTGGATCGTGCAAGTGTTGCTACTTTTTCAAAGGAGAGTACAATCACTGCGGAGGATATAATAATGATATTGCCGGGCCATGCGGGCTATTCAATAGATGCGATGGCAAGTCGGTAATATTTAAAGAGGTGAAAGAGTGAGAAAGTCCTTCGTATAGTAAGAGAAATTAAGAGAAAATTAAGAGAAATTTAAGAGAAATTTAAGAGAAGTATGGAAAGACAGATTGGAGAAAGATTCCAGTACAACGGAGTAAAACTTGAAGTAGCAGAAGCAACAGAATGTTGCGTTGGGTGCTATTTTCTTAATAAGAAAGATGTTCAATGCGGAGACTTAAAGAGTGATATTATTGATTTCTGCTGTGCCTTTAACAGAATAGACCACAAGCAGGTTATCTACAAGAAGGTGGAATAAATATGGAAACGAAGAATATAAAGTGCCTTCGTACTACTGAAAGGCATTATAAGATATTATGCGAAACGATTAAGTACCTATATGGGCAAAGCGTTTTAGACGAATTAGAAAAGACGGTTAATGACTACCCTCTGAAATGTTATCCAAACAATTCAGAAATAGGAGCTCGATTGCATTCAATGAGATTGGCGTACACTGACTTTCTTTCAAAGAATTTCAAAACGAAAAGGCGTAGGAGATTGTATAGTGTTAGATATAAAAAGTCACTTGATAAGAAGGCTATATCAAAAATGAGGCTGCGCTCCAAAACACGTAAGCATTGTAATAGGTTGCTTTGTATAATAAGGCGAGAATTTGGTACAAAGAAATTATATGAAATGATTTGGAAATCAAACACGATGGCTCTTGGTGCTGTTGCAAAAGAAAATCCGTTCGCGAAGGCAAGTTATATTTATGGATTGTGCGACAACGACCTATCGCTTCAGCTTCATTATTTAAGGTGGTTATATAAAAAGAATAGACCTGCGTTAGAGGGTGACGACATACATTGGGAGGTGAATATGAATTATATCAATTGTACGCTTAGAGATAAAGGAGAATACAATGAAAACTAACGAGCAGAAAATTGACGACGACAAGGTAAATAAGTAGGGTGTCAAATTTTGCAGATTAACCAACAAGTTTTTTCCTCCTTATCGAGACCCAATTGGTCAAATTGTTCTTATGCCTCTGAGACCACAATGTACTCGAACATACAATTGGCAACAGATTTTGACCATTTGGCTCAGATAATGATGCCCTACAACATGGTCTCTCTGAAGATTTGTGTGGCTATTTTCATTATCTCTTCTTTT
>JAQXQU010000032.1 GCA_029101345.1 Erysipelotrichaceae bacterium
GGCAAGACCATTTACAGTTAGAGAAAATGCAAGATGCCAGACATTCCCTGATGAATGGGAGTTTTGTGGAAGTATTAGTCAACAGTATAAGCAAGTCGGCAATGCGGTTCCTGTGAATCTGGCTTATGAAATCGCATTGAAAATCAAAGAAGGATTGGAGTGTTTGAAATGTGGCCATTAGACTTTATTACAGAGAAAGACTTTGAAACTCATGTTAAGGCAACCATCGAAAAGTATGGTGAAAAGCTAGATTCTTTTGATTTAAAGCGTTTCAATAAAAATCTGATTGATCCTGTAAAACTAATCTTCGATAAGACTGTATATCGTTCTACTTGGGAAGAAATCGTCAGTAATGAAATCTTTCGTCAAAGGGATAAGTCCAACAATAATGATATTGGATATTTTCATCAGAGAATCTTTCAGTACATTGACAATTGCGAAGTTCCACCAAACGGTGAGAGCGGAGGCTGGGATATAATCTACAGAAATCCTAAGGGCATAGAGATTCCCGACGCAGGAAAAGTTAGCACTGTGTATGTGGAAATGAAGAATAAACATAACACAATGAATTCCGCCTCTGCAGGGAAAACATTTATAAAGATGCAAAATCAGTTGCTCAATGATGATGACTGTGCATGTTTTCTTGTAGAAGCAATTGCTCAGAAATCTCAGAATATTAAGTGGGAAACCACTGTAGATAAGAAAAAGGTTGGGCATAAACTCATCAGACGTGTCAGCATGGATCAATTCTACGAATTAGTAACAGGAGAAGAGGACGCATTTTATAAAATGTGCATGGTTTTACCAGAAGTTATCGAAAAGGTTGTTAATACAATGGATGATGTAAGGGTTCCTGAAGATACGGTTATGTCTGAGTTAAGAGAGTGGGCACAACATCTCGATGGAGCAACAGAGGACCTGTCCATTGCTATGGCAGTATATATGCTTGGATTTAGCGGATATAATGGGTTTTATTGAAAAATAACAACAAAAGGGAGGGAAAAATGGCAATAGTAAAATCATTTGCTGTAAGTGATACTAATGGACAACAAGGTGATATGTTCTATATCAAACACGGATCTAACAATTTTACAATAATAGATTGTTGTATTACAGATGATAATAAGGAATTGTTGGTGAGTGAAATAGAAGAAATAGCAAGGAATAAGAGTATTACACGTTTTATTTCAACGCATCCAGATGAAGACCACATATGTGGTTTAGAGTACTTAAATGAGAAACTAGGATTGTTAAATTTTTATTGTGTAGAGAACGATGCTGTGAAAGATGATGAGACCGATAGTTTTAAAGAGTATTGTAAGCTACGTGACGATAAAGAGAAGCACTATTTTGTTAAAGCTGGCTGCAGAAGAAAGTGGATGAATGACAACGATGAAAATGACGGAAAGAATTATGGCTCGTCAGGTATAAATTTCAAATGGCCTAAAATTGAAAATAATGATTATCAAAGTGCACTAAAGGCAGCAGCAGAAGGGAAAGCATATAATAATCTTTCACCTATTTTTACATACTCAATCAAAGACGGGGCGTCTTTCATGTGGATGGGAGATATAGAATCGGATTTTGTTGAAAAAGTAAAAGATGAAATAGATTGGTGCCAGATAGACGTGCTGTTTGCGCCACATCATGGCAGGAAATCTGGTAAATTGCCAGTAGATGTACTGAACAAGTTGAATCCGAAGGTTATAATAATAGGAGAGGCACCTTCAGAAAATATTAACTACTACCAAGGGTATAATACCCTTACACAAAACAGCACTGGAAATATCACATTGGAATGCATTGATGATATGATTCATGTTTTTATTGAAACTGATTGTTATGCATACGATACATCTTTTCTGGAAGACAAAAACATAGCGGATTCAGATTATGGATTCTATATTGGAACTATCGTTGTTTAGATGAGGTGAAGTGATGGAAACAAAGATGCCATTTTATAATGTTTTAAACATGTTGCTTATAGGATTAATTCTTATTGTGGGTGTATGCTTAGCATTCCCTGATTTGGCCATCAACCTTATTGCAAATGATGTAGTAGTTGGTTTAAGTGCTGGGGGGAATGTTATTTTGACGACATTTGTATTTGCAGTTGCTTATGAGGGTGGATACTTAATAAACAGATTAGGCTCAGTAGTGCTTGAAGAGTTGCTAAAAAAAACCAAATTAATCCCATATAATGATGATTATAGGAAATACAATGAAGTAAAAAAAGAATATCCGGCAATGGATATCCTATCTAGAGAATATGCATCCTCAAGGACAAATATTATGTTGTTCCTGATAATTATGCTTGTGGAGGCTTTCGCTAAGAAGTTTATCTTAGCATTAATAGCTTTCGCGTGCGCAACATTGTTTTTTTTCTCTTGTAGAAAACATGCCAAAAGAATTACAACTTTGATGAACAAAATATAATATTGACAAGGGCGTTAATTGCGCCCAGATCAATTATTTGTGACAACCAAGTCCATCAAAAAACAGTGTAATACGTACAAACAGTACAAAAGTGAACTATAAATAATGGCAAAATAAAGCTGTTTGTAGAAAGTATAAAAAAGCAACGATTGAGGAGATAATGAGAATAAGAGTAACCCGCAAGTAAGGAGAACGAATGGAAGAATACACAATTTCCAGAATTTTTGAAGAGATTATAGTCGATTATGTTAAGGAATACAATTTGACGGATTTAGTAATGCCAAAGTATATCTTATCAGATGATTTGACAAAAGCCTATTTAGAGATAAGACCTCGTGATATGAGCATTATAGGGCACAACAAAGATGATCTTAATGGATTTAATGGTTATATGATACCGCCCGAAGAGCTGGATGGGACGTTCATAGTGCTAATCAATAGGGTGGTATTACTAGATAATATAAATAATAAGAAGATGGATTGGGTTGGCACAATCGTTCATGAAACAACGCACGCTCAAGATTTTTCAAAATATGCAAAGATATTAAAAGTAAAGAATTACGATGAGTTGCGTTCAGCGGATACATACGATATGTTCTCTCTATGGACAGAAATAAATGCTAGAGCAAAAGGATACTATTTTGTAAGAAAGTATACTCAAGGCGAACTATTAGATAGTGAAGTAGCTTTTAATCATACAATTAAAGTCGAGATACCTTATCAATATCAATTACTAGTTGAGAACTACCACGGTACACAAAATGGAAATAAGCAAGCTTATTTGTTTGCTCAGTATATTGGGAGACTGTTCACGCTTCAGAAGATATTCCCTAAACAGTTTGACGATGAATGGATATATAAACATTTTGTAGGCTGTCCTTGGGCTGCGGAATGGTTTATGTTCTTTAAGAAACATAATTCACTAGAGGACGCGTCAAAGCATTTTGACGAAATGAAAACAATCCTAGGTCAGAATTTTATTTTCGTATAATGATAATTACATCGACACAGGCTCGCAATTCAAGATGACAGGTTTAGTTGCAAATAGAAGTTAAAAGGTAGGTGCAATGACACAGAGAGACAGCTTATAAGGTTTTTCGATTGCAACACGTAAATTAGTAATGTAGTGTTTTTAACGGTTCTTACTTATCAAAGGTAAGCGCCTAATCTAAGGGTGTTAGGTATAAAATAAATGCGAGCATTTTACTCCATATCTGGATTCTCGCATTTGCTGCATGCTTTCTTCACATCCTCATTCCAAGGTGCTAATATATCAAGTTCCTCATCAGTCATATCGGCTGATGGACGATTTGTAAGCAGATACTCAAGATATTTGTACTGACTTAGGCCGTAAATCTTTGCCATTTCCACGATGGTATAGATTCCCATGCTGGCTTCGGCGCCTTCAACAGACTTACTGAATAACCAGTTCTTCCTTCCGACCGTTACGGGGCGAATGGAATTCTCGCTTGGATTATTGGAAAGACTGCACCTTCCATCCTCAAGGAATGTGAACATGGCATCTCGTCTGTTTCTGATATATGTGATAGCTTTAGATAGTCTGCCGCTTCCGGTAACAGGCTGTGAATCTGCCCACGCCAAGAAAGCCTCGATTACAGGCTTCTCATCTTTGAGTCTGCGAGCATGACGCTGCTTTGGGGAAAGACCCTTCTCTGCGTATTTGCGTTCATACTCAAAT
>JAQXQU010000033.1 GCA_029101345.1 Erysipelotrichaceae bacterium
AAAGATATGGGAGCGATAGCTGTATCAATATTCGTGTCAGTTGTGGCAGTAGTTGGTTTTTTGTATTTTCATTTTGAAGAAAAGAAAAATGTGACACAAAATGAGCATTAACTGTATTTGCCTGCGATGAAAAGGGATATATCATCACCATTGGAAGCGACTTTCGAGCGGAATGAATTATTTCGATAACTAACAATGGCAGAACAATCATTAAAGGAGAAAACAGCGAAGGGCCTCTTCTGGGGAGGTGTGAGCAATGGGATGCAGCAGGTGTTGAACCTGTTGTTCGGCCTTGTCTTGGCACGCATCCTCAATGCGGAAGATTATGGGATGGTGGGAATGCTGGCTATATTCAGTGCGATAGCTGGAACCATCCAAGAGAGTGGATTTACCTCAGCCTTGACCAACCAAAAAGAGATTCGTCACGAAGATTATAATGCCGTCTTTTGGTTTAGTGTACTGACGGGCGTGGCATTTTATATCCTGCTCTTTTTCTGTGCACCCTTGATCGCTGACTTTTATGGAAAAGAGGAATTGATAGGATTATCAAGAATACTCTTCCTTGGTTTTTTATTGGGTGGTATAGGTATTGCTCCCAGTGCTTATCTGTTTAAGACATTGATGGCAAAAGAGCGCGCTAAGATAGATGTTTTCTCCTTGATTTGTTCAGGTATAGTTGGTGTGACATTAGCGTTAAATGGCTTTGCTTACTATGGTATAGCTATTCAGACAACCACCTATATCGGTGTAGGATCGTTATTGAAACTATTTTACTCCCCTTGGAAACCCTCTTTTTCCGTTAGCTGGAAGCCCTTGAAAGAGATGTTTGGCTTCAGTTCGAAGCTTATTCTGACGAATATCTTTACGCAAATAAACAACAATATCTTCTCGGTGGTCATTGGCAAGCTTTATACCCCTACTCAGCTTGGATTCTATTCGCAAGGACAGAAGTGGGTTACTATGGGCCACGCTTTTGTTGGTGGAATGATATTGAATGTAGCTCAGCCAGTCCTTGTGACGGCAAAAGAAAATGATGTGCAGAAGCAAGTTCAGATATTCAGAAAATTGATACGGTTTGGGGCATTTGTATCGTTCCCTTGTATGTTAGGTCTTGGATTTATTTCTCAAGAATTTATATTGGTGTTATTAGGTGAGAAATGGGCAGATAGTGTGCTGTTTGTTCGTTTGCTTTGCATATGGGGAGCTTTTGCATATTTATTTCAGATATACACCTCTTTGTTGATGAGTTATGGCCGTTCGGGGATTTATTTATGTGTCATTGTATTTACTGGGATAGTACAAATGCTGTGGTTGTTCTTCTCAGTAACATATGGCTTGCTTGTAATGACTGTTGGATATATAGTAGTTAACTTTTTAAGTTTATTATTTTGGCACTATTTCAGTTCTAGAGAGATCCCTATAACTTTTTCTTCTATTGTTAGGGATATTATTCCTTATCTATTCATTTCTTTATGCACTTTCTTTTTAGTTCGGTATATAGTGTCTTATTTTTCGTCAGTCTTGTTGGTGCTTATGTTAAAGATAGTCCTATCAATTATTATTTATGTATGCATTCTTCACTTCTTACGATCTACAATTTTCAATGAAGCACGATCATTTATTATTTATAAATTAAAATCAAAATGAAAGCTCTATTTCTAGGAAGCTCTTTTTTTAAAGGGCTATACGAACCTGTATTTCATTATCTGGAACAAACCGGGTATGGACCCATTGAGGTATATTTTGCCCATTATAAGCCCGAGGCTATTGATGAAGTTGTTAGAAAAGAGTATCCTTCTATACTACTTCATTCGGAAAATGGGTTTAATGATAAAATGAATATCCGAGAACTAATTGATTATGTGAAATCAAGAGATATCCAGATTATATTCAATCCTCATATTCCTATCGATGAAATATCAACCATGATAAGGACTTTTAAGAAGGAATTGAAACATGTAAAACGCATAGATCTTTTGCATAATTGCACTAACTATATTGTAATTAATAAAAGGTTTCAGTTACGAGATTTTTCTATAAAAGAGGTCCATAGCTGCAAGCAACTTGTACAATTCTTATTGCCTAAATTATACCTTTATTTATTACAGAAAGATGTAATAAGAAGAATGAAAACTTCCTATCAATTATTTGATAGAATAGTGACTCTTTCTCCTAGTTATGTTGATCAGTACAAAAAGAGTATAGGCATACATAGAAGAATAGATGAAAAATTAAAATTTATCCCAAATATTGCAACTCAATACGTATCTAAATTGCCCATATCTAATAAGAATAAGAGAATAGTTTATGTGGGAGGATTAACTGAAGTTAAGTCTGTTCATAGGCTACTGCATATTTGGAAGCAAATAATGGATGTTATCCCCGATTGGGAGTTGCATATTGTGGGCGATGGACCGAAACGAACAGAATTGGAGAATTTAGCCCAGCAATTAGTTTTACGGGATGTCGAGTTTTGTGGGTATCAGCCAGCCTTACCTTTAATTGATCAAGCTGCTATTCTTTGTTTAGTTTCTAATGTTGAGGGATTTCCTACGGTTTTCACCGAAGCAATGTCTTTAGGTGTCGTTCCAATAGGTTTTGACAGTTTCTCAGCTATATATGACATGATTGATCACGGAAAGAATGGCATGATTATCCCCTGTTTTGATTATGAGAGATATG
>JAQXQU010000034.1 GCA_029101345.1 Erysipelotrichaceae bacterium
GGTTTGTGGTGCTTGTCATCATCACTAAATAACATGCGAATGATTATCCAAAAGAATCTACTCAATTCAGAGATACCATATCTCCTCTCTACATTATAAGCTTTTTCGTACAGAAAAAATAACAATCATGTTTTAGTTGAAAAATGAAATATGGATAACAAAGAGAATAATACGAAAGTCAGGACGTCGTTGCCCTACTACATGAGTTTTGTAGCAAAAAGGCTATTTCGTTATTTTATTACATTAGTTGAAACGAAACGGTGAGGGCTTCTTGAGAATATGAAAGGTTTTTTGAAGAAGCCGAGAAACCGGGTATCTATCCTCTTTTCCTGTTCTATTTTGTTTCCAAAGAGGGTAAGATAACAAAAAAGAAGCTGAAACCTTTTTGTATCAAGTTCCAGCTTCAATAGTCCATTTGAATAGCTAAATCGATACTTAGTAATGATTTAACCTTATAACGAACAGTGTTCGTAGGAGACTTCTAATGCTTTGTGTTTATTGTATATGCTATCGTTATCCTACAGAATGTCCATATCGATACAAGTGCTTATAAGACAATGAATTAGGGTGGATATTCCATGATTGTTCGAAAAATTAGTTTATTAAAATATACTAAAAAATAAAATTTTGAGATTCTTTCTTTATCCTTTATATTGACTTTTATATCAAATTCATCTCGATTATTATCTGTATCATAAACGATTTCTTGGGGAATATTCTTTTTTAGATAAGATCAAATAATGAAAGTTGTTCCTCTGATGTTTGTTTGCTAAACCTTCCTCTTTTTTGTACTCGAGACTTTTTTTCAATCTCTTCATATGACATTTCAGAGGATATTGAAGCCAAAACCTCTTCCAATCTAGGGTTTATACGAAGGTTCCTTTCTCTTTTTCTTCTGAGAATACCCTCGCATCCCACAGGAGAAATGTATATATCTTCCGGTGCATCTGACGATACGATATCCTCCATCGAAGAAGGAATAATGAATTCCGGAATTGAAGTGCAGTTGATTTGCAAATCCCCAAGCATTTCGTAATCTTTACCAAATTCAAATAAAGTATAGTCCAAACCCTCTGATGCAAAAAGTGCATCTTTTGGTAGTTGTATTCTATCTAATTTGTTGTTTGAGTTCTTCATAATCCTTTCTCCCAACCATGAGATAACTGGTACAGCCCAAGAGTTTCCTATAGCTTGATATCTATTCGTTCGTTTTGCCCCCTCTATATTGGTATAATTGTCAGGAAAGCCCATAAGTCTTTCTTCTTCTAATGGTGACAGCCTTCTGATTCTATTATTCTGAACAATAAAAAGAGAACCATTGTATGCTGCGGCGTTTCCATTCCATTTTGTTCCGTATGCTGAATACAGGCAGTCTGTATATTCACGAAATACTTCAAATGAGCAACCTTCTTTCGAGAATAAGAGCTGTCCTTTGGGAAAGATTGGTGTAGGATTTTTGTGAATTTCAAAAAGAACGTCTTCAGGATGATAATCTTTTCCACCTGCTAAAAGATATAGCCTTTTCCTTTGTTGTGGAACACCAAAATACTTCGCATCCAATACTCTCCAAGCTACGTTTCTTTTTGGACCTTGTATTAATCCTGCAGAAGGCCATTTTTTTCTTTCTATTATTTCCTGTAATCCAGCAAGGGAAGAGATAAAACATCCAAAAGCATTGGTCTTATCTGTTAAAACACCTTCAACATTTTCCCAAAATACAATGCTCTGCTCTTTTCCTTTCGATGTTCTTTTAGCATCATTTGCTTCTATAATATCTACAAATTTTAATGTCAAATTGCCTCTGTCATCCAATAATCCATTTTTCCAGCCTGCAAGAGAGAATGCCTGGCATGGAGTTCCTCCACAAATCAGATCTGGAGAGCAAATCATCTCCGATAGGATTTTCTCCGGGATATAATTCATGTCTCCTATGTTTGGAATGTCAGGGTATCTAAAAGATAAGACTCTCGACGGAAAATCTGCGATTTCAGAAAACCATTTAAAATTAAAACCAAAAGAAGCCCACGCCACAGAAGCCGCTTCAATTCCTGAGCATACACTTCCAACACTTTTAATTTTCAATACTATTGCTCCTTTATCTATTGAATATCCCCACACGAAGTGCATATGAGGATAGCTATGTGGTGTAATAATGGTTTATTCTTTTTCATTTATCAACCTTTCATTTAGTTTTTTTCTCCAAGTGCCAAAATCATACCAGCCACACCCTTTGCATCCTTTTTTTGCTTCTTCACCATACTTTGGACAGTTTTCTGGCCAGTCCTCATTTCCCTCGTAGAAGAAGTCTATTCCAAATGGAGAACTACGTTTCCCCGTTTTTATGCAGTTTTCACACGCTCTTGACTTCAAAAGATTATGATTTGCCCGAGCTGTCCTTCTTCAGAAGTTGAAACTTTTCCTCTATTTGATCTTCTGTCATATTTCGTATTCTTACAAAATCTCTTTTTGAGTTTTTCTAGCCATTTCCTTTAATCCTCAAGCTCTTGAGTTAAATGCTTTCTCCATTCTTCAAAATCATACCAAGGGCATCCTATGCAGCCTCTTTCTGCATCTTTTCCTTTTGTGGGAATACAAGGATCCCAGTCCTCTGTACCTTCAAAAAAATACTTGATTCCAAAAGCGACACCTCGTTTTCCTGTTTGAAAGCAGTTTCTACAAACTTCTCTTTTTTGCTGATTCCTTTGGTTTGTTAATAGTTGGAATTTATGCCTAATCTCATCATCCGTCATTGAGTCTTGATTTATAGTTTTTGTATTGCCATCCCACCGTATTTCTGAGAATTTATGATCAGGCAAACAATGAGGATTAACCCTACATTCATAAACATCATAACTGTTAAGTAATTTAATTATTCGGTTGCGTAATGCAGGACTGAAAGTTTCATATCCGTTACCATCTGAAACACCTCTTTTTATAGGTAGTAGCATAAGATGGGTTCTGTTTTCTTTGCATTTAGGACAATACTTATGTAAATCCGTTGCAATTGTATACCCCATTTCTTTTAAATCTTGATTCCTCCTTGCCCAATTAGGATTATTGGGAATGCCACAATTGATACAATGCCATTTACCGTCAGAAAGGCTGTCAAATAGATATTTTGTGTCTGTAGCTTGAGGCTTTTCCTCTTTCCAAAATCTATTTTGTTCTTTAAGCCATGAATCATAGTTTTCAGGAGCCATTTCGGCATAGATTTGTTTCAGATATGCTTCCAGTTTATTCTTATCACATAGATCAATATCTATTCCTGTTCTTCTATATTTTGTAGGAATCCACCCATCCCATTCTGCACCATTTGGATAGCAAAAATGGACATGGACATACTCTTCAGAAGCTTTTGTGTTAACGTGTTTTCCATCATTAAAAATAGTAATGTTTTCTTTTGAATCGGGCATGATATGTTCCTCTTTTCTTGGAGTTCAACAATTAATTGTATCATGATAGAAAGAAACACACTACTTATCTGATGCAAGCGACAGAAAATAATCTTTGTACTATTTTTCTGTCGCTCTGCATTCAGCTATGAGAAATAATTACTTGGATGTGATAATTTTATAGAAAATCCTTCATGGCAATCTGCATCTTAAGCCTCACTACCTGCTTCCTAGAATTGCAGGTGCTTTGGCTTTTGATACCCAATCTTGCCATAAGTTCCTTGTCCGGTGTACCGTTGATGATACCTTCTGCGAGAATCCTTTCTTCCCTTGTAAGGCTATCTTTGAACTTCTCCAGGGTTTCCCAAAATTCCCTTTTTTCTAGTTCCATTGCCGGATCAGCAGCATGGCAAGTATCCTCAAATATGTCTCCATTATCTTCAATGAATCTATTCAAGGACAAAGTCCCTCCACCATCCTTTGCAGGTTGGTATTTCATGCATCCATAGCATTTAGTTGAAAGGCAGGTTCCATCTTTCTTGTGTATGCAAATAATCTCTCTCTGCTTTCTCTTATGCTCGTTTTCCTCCAATTTCGAGTATTCTTTGCAAACCTCCTCGGGGGCATCGATATGAATCACCTCGACGTATTTGCCGAATTTTGGTTCAGTGGTGACATCAGCATAGCTGTAGCCATGTGAGAAAACGGTGTTCTGATCCACAGTGTAGTGGATTACCCTCTTCGGGTTTTCATCCTTTGACATCGATTGACTCCTGAGATGGAGCAATCGCTGCCTTGGTGCTGATTCTGGTCATTGGGAATGCCCCATCATGACCTCGATGAAGTCAGCTCTTCATCATTGAGGGTTTCGCCTGGGGAGGTTGCTGAAGGTACCGTTACCTCCCGAGGACTTTTCGATAAACTGCAATCCGAGATGGCCATTCCCGGATAAATTTCCATAGACTGAGCCTCTCAGCACAGCCATGTTCAGGTGTGAACTCCCCTGTAGGAGGTGCTGCCTCTGTGGACGGCAAAAATAAACAAAAAAAGCGCAGTGGCACAGCAAAACGCTCAACAAAGCCAATAGGGCAACTAAACCCCATTTACGGAGTAGTATCCGTGGCTTCATTTTTTTGCGTTCTACTGTGCAACTACGCTTGTTATACTTGGTTTACTAGCCTTTTACGGCTTCACTTGTTATGTTTAAATTGTTATAGCTTAATGTGTTACACTAGTTGCAGAGGCTGTAAGACTGTCATCCTACAGGTAAAGTGGAAGACTAGTTTTTTACAGCCCGCTTCCTGCATTTATAAATGTTAATGGTTCAAATACTTTATTCGAAAACTATTTGCTTTACTTTCCTCCCTTCCATCTGTTCAATAATCTCGTTGGTTGTGATGTAGTCCTCCTTCCCTTTGTGTTTTACTTCAAGAAGGTTGGAATCTCCTACATGTATGATAGAACCCACACGTACACCTTTTCGGGGTGTGACCAATGGAACAACATCTCTTTTCTCTATCTGTGTATACATCAGTCCTCCATAAATGAATCGATTGCTTTCTTTGCGTCCGGTTCCAATCTGAAGTGAAGCATTGCTTCACAAATCAATCCGTACAACTCTTGTAGCGTTTTACGGAAAACAAGATGATATCCCAAAGCAGAACTACAGATAGTATCGACTTGCTCGCCTGATATCAAATACAGTTCGTATATTGCATCATTGGATGGTGATGCCCCTTCTTCAGTTAGTTTTGTGATGTAGACTTGCTTCCCATATGAGATTCCTGCATAAAAGAAGTTTCCTGAAGGAATGTAATTGGCATTTGTTATAAACCGCGAATAATATCTGCATTGAATTCTGCAGCTCTCATCATATGGGTTGCAGGGGAGGGTGACAAAAAGCGGATTTTCTGGTTTGTCTTCTCCGCCCAAAGGGTCACAGTAAAACTGCTGAGTATCAGGTGACGTATTCTGCTCTGCTTTCCATGCCAATGATCCATCTGTTGTCTTCTTTATTAGTTTAGTTACAAAGGAAAGAATATAATGCTCCATTTTCGTCAGGGAATCAAAATTTGCTTCAAGCAGAGTAGTGACAGTAGTGTGCAGCTTGTCAGCCATGGCTGACACAACTTCAATCGAGGGAGCGGTTGAACTAGCATCGCTGAGGGTCTTGTAAGTATATCCAGAACTTTTGCCAATGCTGGCATCCAGATCTGTTGATTTAATCCCCTGTTCCTTCAGGAGGTGCTTTACATTATTTGAAAATCTGGTTTTATCATACATGAGAATATTCTCTCCTTTAAGGAAAATATAGAATAGATTTAGAATATTGTCAAATAACTTCTAAAAATAGAATATATAGGAATATTTAGCTAAAAAGATACTTGTCAATTAGATTTTCCGTTTCCTGATCAAAAGACATGTTTCTTGATGATGTACCTGCTGCATCATAGAGACTGTCCAGAGCATTGAAGAGGGCTTCTTTTTTTCTTTTCTCTGCATTGCATAACGGGATTAATTTTGTTTTGTCTGAAGCTATACTTTTCTGATATATATAGAGTTCGAATGCCTCGTCATGCATATAAGAAGAAGTTCCTGGAATCTTTGTCCTTACGAGGATTATTTCGGAGTTTGTCCATTCATTTTGTTTTATGAATTGGGTACTTCTTATTGTTCCGAGTACACTTGCCGACTGATTGTATTTCGAATCAAAGAATGTGATATCCATGTATGCGTCGATGTCCGGAGCGTATGATTTCTCTGTCACAAAAAGAGGATGGCTTCCCATTTTTTTGTCTATATTCTCCTTTATACTTTCCTCTGAGTCCTGCTTCCAATGAAACTTTCCTTTTTCAGTATCATCCAAGAGCTTTGTGATGAACTGAAGCATCTTTTCCTCCTCTGGACTCATGTTTGAAACATCTGAAAATAATAAGGATTCAATTGAAACAGACAGCTTTTTTGATGCCGATGCAATGACACCCAACAAAGCTGTATTTGCTGTATCCCCATTCTTCTGGGCCAGCCTAGACATATAGCCTGGGCTTACTCCTGCATCTTCTTCTATTTCGCTCATACGGATATTTAGCTTTTTAGACAAAGTCTTGATATTGTTGTAAACAACGGTCAAATTAATGGTATTCATTCAAATCTCCTGTAATAAAGCTAATATAATTTGAATAAACTGTCAATAATTTTTGTATAAAATTTGAAAGAACGTTCAAAAAATATTACTCCTTCAGCTTTCCAAGCTTCATGTAAAAGGCTTTCAATTCGATTGCAATCTCTTTTATTGTTTTTTGAGTAATGCTACCTGGGAGACCGGAAATTGTAATCTTTCTTTTTCCATTATAGGTAAGATTAAGTGTATATGAAGCCTCATTGAACATGATGCTTGGAGCACCATAGGCGATGGCTATAAGTTCATCATAGTAATCTGATATATCGGCAAGAGTCGTCCTGTGTTTTAATGCATCTCGAAGCTCTTCGGACAGGTTGTCCCTAAGGATGGGTGTATTCTTCCAATCTACGTTTACCCTGTGGGCTGTGTTTTCTTTGGCGTTATTTATATAATAGTATTCCGAAGTAGCCTTACCGATATATATTTGTGTGCCTACAGGAACAACCACCAAGTCTCCCGGTTTCAGTGTTGTTATCCCGCATAAAGCTATCATCGGTGCACGCAGACCATGCCCTTCAAGGTGTGGGTAACCGCCCTGTATTTTCTCTCTTATGAGATCTGTGGAATTCCCCGATAGGTCGCCAGTCAAATCCCACCCACAACTTGCGGTTCCTGTCTTTAGGAAATCGTCAATGTCCACACCTGGAGCATTGCAACGAATTGAAATGCATCTGCTCATCTTTCTCTCCTTATATAAAAGATAATAGAAAGATAGCTTGTTATGATTTTAATTGCAAGTAAATTTCTAAAATAACTTTCAATTAAAATTTCTATGCAAATCAGCAATACTCCTTTCCCTCTAGCTGGTTTACGATATAGACCCCTTTGCACCACACGGACTGGCGGTACATGTGAACGCCGTTGACCACGACAGGCTTGTCCAATGAGTCGGTGCCGCCTCCACGTATGAAGAGGTTGCCGTCCTTGGATTTCGGGAAGTTTGGTGCTGTGGATACCGTGCCGTTCGGGTTTATCTTTGGTGTGCCATCCTTTTTATACACTATCTCATCCCTGAGCCTGTCCTCGAGTATGAGTGACCTTATGCTCTCGAAGAGCTGGCGTGCCTCCCCGTCTATGAAGCTTTCGGGCATTGCCATCCTCTTGAATCCACGGAAGACAATCTCTCCGTAGGGACACTTGTCGTAAGGCTCCTGGAAGACTGCGGCCAATAGCTGGTGGTTCCAGAAGTAGTCGAAGAATGATGAATCCTCGAACTCAACCTCGGCATCCTGTATTTCGTCCAGGTCAAGAGGAAAGAGCTTCATGTCCTCGGTTCTTCCTCCCTTTTCTGTGAGGACGACCGTCTTGCATGAGATTCCGAACTTCTGGAAAAGCTCTATGCCGCTCATCTTCTTCGCCTTGCCGCCTATCATCCTCGATATGACTTGTTCGGAGTTGTTCTTTGCAAGCTTGATTGATATGCCAAGTTCCACGGCAATCTGCGACAGCGACATTCCTCCGAACCTCATCCTTACGCTCCTGCACTTTGCATCAAGCTCGGCATACGAGTCGATGCTTTCGTCCAAAGAGCCGTCCTTCTTTCCTTTCCTCTTCTGTGAGTTCCTGTATAGGGTGGTGACGAACGTCCTCTTGAGGCGGAACCTCGGAGGATGGGGGTATTTGGGTGCGGTGTCGATGAGTGCGAGCCTGTCCCTGAGTTCGCTGGAGAGCCTCGGATATTCGGCTTCGGGGCGGGGGAGGGTGTCAAGCTCCCGCAGGAAGTCCCTCACAATCGTCCAGTCGTTCCTGAGTGTATCTTTGTCCTCGTCCGAGAACTCGTTGAAGCAGTAGTCCATGATGGGGAAGTCCCTGTATCCCAGTGCATCCACCGTATCCTTTGAATCATAAAGGTAGAACACTATGAGGAGATTCCTGCATTTCAGCCAGAAGTGGCTCTTCTCGAACTCCTCCTCCTTCTGTATGGCTCCGATCCTGACTGCGGTTATCGACATCGGCTCCTTCGCCTCAATCTCCCCGTTCTTCTTTCTGAGTCCAGTGGTCTTCAGTTCCACGAGGGTCCCGTCCACATCAAGGTCGGGGTCGCCATCGGAGTTGGCGGGATATCCAAGTACGGACTGCTCTATGACATCCCCTGCAATTCCCGTAATCTTCGGGTTCTTCTCGGCACGGAGAAAAACACCCTTGGAATCGACTTCTCCAAGGGTCTTTCCGACCGCATCTCCCAGCAGTCTTTCTATATCCTTCCTCGTGTACTTATGGGACGCCATGACAAAAGTCTATAACAGACGGATCCGGAGCACAACGGAAAATCACATGAGGCTCTTGATTCTCTCTCCCATAAGCTCAATAAGGCCAACAACCAGGGCATTGCCCATGCAGAAGTACCTCATCCTGTCGGTCATGCCTTCCGTCCAGTTGTCAGGGAAGCCGTCTATCCTCTCGCACTCCACAGGGGTAAGTATCCTGAGCCTTCCCGTATTCGGATCCCTGATGATATGGGACGACCTGTTCTTGGAGCCTTCCGAGGTGAGCATGGTCCTTGCGGGGCGGTCGAGGAAGTCGGGGTATGCAATAGGGCCTTCGGAATAGTTGTATTCGAAGCCGTCCTTCGTGACCCTCTTCTCCTTCTTTGCACCCTTCATATATTCCCATTTCGGAATATCATTTTCACTTACATAATACTTGTCGTCGGCATCGGAAACGAGGATGTCGCCCAGCGTGGTGCATGGCCCATCGTAGACAGGGGATACGTCGCAGGTTCTTGCCGTGAAGTCTACGCAGTATCCGCAGTTTCCGAACGTTGCACCGAACTTCTCCGACAGCTCCACGAGGTCTGTGGGTATCGAAATCGGCAGTGTGTCCGCATTTGCATCCTTCTTGGTGCATGGAAATGTAGGTGCGAAGAAGCCGGAGGAGGTGAGGATTGTACCTGCGTTTCCTGTACCGTAGAGCTTCTTCTTGATGGATGCATCCCTTGTTGCGAATATGAAGGTCCTTCTTCGCCTCTGCACGAATCCGTAGTCGGCTGCGTTTATGACCCTCCATTCGACCGAGTATCCCAGGGAGTTGAGGCAGGAGAGGATGATTCCGAAGTCACGGCCACGCTGTTTTGCGGGGGACTTGAGGAGCCTGTCTACGTTCTCCAGGAGGATGAACCTGGGCTTCTTCTCCTCTGCGATTCTTCTTATCTCCCACCATAGGACGCCCTTCTTCCCCTGTATGCCCTTCGATGCTGCAAGCGTGGAGGCCACGGAATAGTCCTGGCATGGGAAGCCTCCGCAGAGCAGGGAGTGGTCGGGTATGTCCTTTGCTTCCACGGCGGCGATGTCTGTATTGGAGTTCTTTGAATCGGGGAAATGCCTGTCGTAGCAGTCGAACGCCCACTGGGTCTTAGCCCCGGGTTCCCATTGGTTTGCAAATACGGTGTTCCATCCGCTCTTCTCAAGTCCGAGCCTGAACCCTCCGACACCTGCGAAGAGTTCGACGACGTCCATTTTCTTCCTGTCCATAATCAACCTCTCTTGTATAATAGCCGATCCTCGGGACAATAAGCAAGATCAAAAAACGAATATCCTCTCTATTTTTTTCACAAGAGCAATCAGTTTATCCATATAGAAAAAGGTTTATTCATGCCTTTTTGGGCTAATATGGTAGGTTGTAAATTTAAATATACTGTATCAAAGTATCATATACAACATAACGATTTGAGGGTATTCTATTCCTACTTGTTTGTCTGTTAACTTTTGATTCGGTAATCCATGCATATATCCGTTTTTGGGTTATTGTAAATATAAGGAGGTTTATAGTTATGGCAGAGGTAATAAGAATAAAGCATGATAAATTGTTATCAGGAATTGGAGACATGACCTTCTCTGAAATAACCAACAAATATAGTCAACTATTTATTCCGGAGTCTCAACGCAAGTATGAATGGACTACATCACAGATTACAGATTTGATTGAAGACATCCAAGGTATTGCAAATACAAAAGACGACCTTCATTTTATGAATATGATTACTGTTGGTCGTGATGATGACAAGTATTGGTTGGTTGACGGACAGCAGAGAATGACAACTATATGTCTTATTGTCGCTGCTATCAGGGACTTGTATCGAACTTATCAAGAAGAACTGAGTAAAAAAGGCATTCAGTTTCCTGGATATGATACGATTCCAGGGTCAGCGGAATCATTACTGAAGAAATCCGGTTCGGATAGTGAATTTTTCATAGTGTTAAAGCACTATAACAATGATTTTCAGAGTCTGTTGAAAATGACACAACCTCCGAAAAGTGCAGACTTGGATTTGGACTCTATAGTGATAAAGGCATACTGGGAAATCTATTCTTTGCTAAAAAAGTATTTTGGAGACGTTATCCAAGAAGACGGAACGTCAACGGAAAAACCATTGAAAACACTAAAGCAGTTTTTCAACACTTTGCAAAACAGGTTGATTTTTGTTTGCTGTGAACTGAATCCCGAGGCAAACATAAATAGGATTTTTGCAGCCACAAACAGCCGAGGCTTGGCTCTTATGCCAGCAGACAAACTGAAGAGTTTGTTCATGGAGAAATATGAAAGCCTTCCAGAAAAGGATAATTTCTCAGGTAAATGGAATGAGATATACAACTATTTTGAAAATAGCAAGGATATGACTCGTTTCGTGAATATGTATTGGGATGCACGAAAGGAATATGTATCTGAGAAAAGTTTGTTGAAAAGCATTAGAGACGACATAAAGCAAGAAGATTCCGATTATGTGGATAGCATACTGCAGGAACTAAAGAGTTCCGTGGAAGTCTATAAATCTATTTCTTCTGGAGGTATGATAATTGGTAAGAAAGATGCCAGACTGATTATGGCAATCAAAAACTGTAGTATCAATCCAATCAAAACACATCATCCAATAATAATAGCAGCAGTGGTAAAAGGCTATTCAGATTCTAACTTGGCAGCTTTGATAGAAGATCTCAATGTTTTTAATACAAGGGAAATCTTGGCAAAAACAAAATCGAATGAGAGAAAGAGTTTCTTTGACTCTTTGGCCTCGGAAATCTATAAAGGATTGGATTATCAGTCAGCGCATAACAGAATTGTGGAAAAGCAATGTCCAACTAGTGTGTTTATGGAAAATGCTGTTCTCAAATCCAAAGACGATGCAATATCAAAATATATTCTGGGACGAGTATATTGTCTTGATAATGGGATAGATTTATCAAAGGATGATAACATTGAAGTAGAACATATCTATCCGCAAAAACCGCCCAAGAAGAACTGCACATGGCATGGTATTGGAAATGCCGAGAACAAGTATCTGCTTGGCAATCAGACTTTCTTGACTAAAGAGGACAACAAGAAGGCTCTGAATAGGTGTCTTGCTTTCAATCTCCTCGTATATTCTTTGTCAAATGTAAAACAGACAAAAGCAATATATGAAGAGTTCATTGATAATAATCAAGTTTTTAGGGAATGGATTGATTCCTATATTTTCAATAACTATGATGATAAAACAAGTCTTGCTGATTTGCTTTCAAATGATAAGGATTTGAAAAAACTAAACAAAGCCTGTGAAGAAGAACAGAAGAAAGGGTATCTTGTGTGGAACGAGAACAACATAAAGGCAAGAAACAAATTGATGATTGGTAAGGTTGAGGAAGCATTGAGACTATCATAAATGGCTCAGTCCTTCCTGTAGAACTCAGTCTCATAGCCGTCGGCCCTCAGCTGCAGCCCCTGGATCCATGGAGGAGTCATGCCCATCACCCTGCATACATCCTCCACAGAAACCTCGGAGGGAGCCTGGATGATCAGCTCGTCGTGTACGTGCGCCACGATTTCCATGTCCCGAAGGTTCTTCATCGAATTTGCCAGGATGTCCCTGGAAACCGCCTGGACTATGTTCTCCACCAGCTTGGGACCGTATGTTT
>JAQXQU010000035.1 GCA_029101345.1 Erysipelotrichaceae bacterium
TCTGCGCTATCGCAAGGAGGATGGGCGTTTAGATATCAAGCGAGAATTTGCTGCTGTGCCGAAAACAATCACAATTAAGGATCTCAAAAATACCGGTGAAGTATCGGATCTTTGCAGCCAGACGAATGAACCGATCAGCATCATTCGGAATGGGTATGGCGTGTTGGTGATTATTAGTATTGCGGGGTATGAGAAACGGCATGCTGATTTGTGGAAAGACGGCGATTAAGCGCATCTGATGGTGTATTGCGTAGAAAAGTTCATGAAAATATGGTATAATATTAAATATCTCAAGGATATGAGGTGAGTAACATCATGATCAAAAAAGACGATCTTTCTTTTGATAAGATTAAGGCTAATATAAATAAAGCCGGGAATCTTTTCTATCAGTACAGAGCTTGTCGAAGAGATGCTGCAACGATATACGACATAGAAAACATTCGCCATGGAGTGGTGTATGCTCGAACTCCGTTGGAGATGAATGATCCTTTTGATTCAATGGTTGGCTTTTCTGCAGAGAAAATTTTTGATGAGCTTATTGATTTAGCATTTGACCAAATTGATAAGCCTTTGGAGCCAAATATCAGATTGATCCTTAAGAATCTTCTGAAATATAGACTTGTTGGGAAGACATTGGACTTTACCGATGCACTCAACAAGCTCAAAAAGTATATTTTTACTCAGAGCATAATAGCGCATGTCTCAACTTCCGATCTTCCCAAGTATATTATGGGGAACACCGATAGACTTTATAAAAAGTGTCCTACCGAAGTGAAAAAGTATTTTGATAAAAATTCTTTTTTGATCTTTTCGCTGATTATTAAAGACTATCAAAATGTACCTGTTGAAGAAAAGACCATCACCGATGCGTTAAAAGCAGAGGAGGCACTAACCGCTTTAGAAGAAAAAATAATTGAGATAAGAGATCAGACATATCTGCCTTTTATTCGGGATTTTTTGTCAAAGCTAACCGTGGTATGTTTTAGTGCGAGTGGATGGGATAATCAACTTATGTGGGCACACTATGCAAATTCATACTCAGGCATTTGTGTCGAGTATGATTTTGAGAAAATGGACAAGTTCATTGGTTTCGTATATCCAGTTGATTATTCTGATGAACGGCCTTCATTGTCGCTGAAAGACTTGGGGCTTCACAAATTCGAGAAAGATGAAAACGGAAATCTAAAAACGGAAGAAACAGATATGAGCGCAATCTTTTCATATATGTTATCAAAGAATAAGTGCTGGCAGTATGAAGAGGAGTGGCGGATTATCAATAACGGAGATACCCCATATACGCCTATATTCGTGGAAACACCCTTTATCAGATCTATCACATTGGGACTGAACCTCGACGAAATGTGTAGACAACTAATTTGGGATGTGTGTCAAGAACAAGGAATAGAGTGCTATCAGTTGGTTACTAATCCTGGAGACTATGTTTTAACAAGAGAAAAACTAACCCAAGAATCGTTTCCTTTCGACGAGAAGAAAGAACTTGAGTATATTAATCTATTATCAGTACATACCACAACATTAAGTGAAAAGAGTACTGCAAATTCAAAAATTGTGGTTGAGGGAATAGAGAAAGGTTCTTTAGAAGTTAATGCAATGTGGAATGTGTTGACAGCTACTTTGGATTTCTTGAGTGATGCGTATTTTTTGAAGACTGCGTTTACTCGTTACTGTAAGAATAAAAATGTCCAAGCTGAGGAATTCGGAAAAGGAACTCAGATAGGAACAGCAATTGTTCAAATCAATGAGTTCATATCCAAAGCGAAAGAGGGGGCTGTCTCAATAAACGAAAGCATTACAAACTTTATTTTAACAGGCAAAATGACCATAAGCGATTTCCGAAAGACCAAGAAGTTGACATCTGATATCTTGGAGATGGTGGAAAAACACGAACAGGTAAAGTGGGCTGGTGAAGAAGCATAGAGGTGAAATATGAATAAGACTGAATTACTTGAATACATTATATCATTTTATTTGTCTTCCGTCGATTTTAACGGAGTTCCAATCTACAATATTGAAAACTATAATCAGGCAGACATGCTCGATTTGATTGATGATGGTTTGGTGGAGACAATCTCTGAGAATGAGGCTATCAATCCGCATATCAAGGGGTTTGACTTTGGATTAACTAAAGAGCAACATAAAGATAACGCGCTCAAGAAAAATAGTCATGTTTGTTTCTATCCAACACCCAAAGCTTTACAACAGATTACTGTTGATTTTTCAAAACCATATACCGCTCTTTTACAAAAAGGAACTGCACAGTTTGATCTCATTTTCTTTGATATTGAGGTATTAGAAAGATATATTAATAATCCTAAGTATGAGATTATGGATCATGGATACAAAGGAAGCATCTGTATCAAAGACGAGTATTGGGAAGAGAGCATGCACGGCGAGTATATCAAAGAATATGGAATGGCTTATAAGAAAGATGATAAGATTATACGAGCTGTTGCAGTTTTTGTGCGTGATTTGATGTGTTTATCTTCGAAAGCTCAAACACTATGGAAAAGTTTTGAACATGTAGATCAAGAAAAATACCTTGTCGAAGGTGGCTTCATAAAAAATGCAATTTGGGGCGAATTCGTAACTAAACATTGGGTGCTTGATGCCATACTGGAAGAGATGGAAATAATTAATCTACAGTGCAATGCGATAGGGCTTTCCCCACTTTTTAATCATGTATATAGAACAAAGCATGGTGAACGTCCAGATGGTTACAGCAATATCTTGTTACCAACGCTAAAAAACTATTATGATTTTGTTCTTGTGCTTGAGAAACTTTTGGTTCATAACATATCAGTTAAAACATTTCAAAAAGATGTTGGTGTGATTAGAGCCATCGAAAGAAAAAATGATGATGGCACAGATAAAGGTAGCTTGGTAATGTTTAAAGAATGGATGGAAAAGAATGTTCGGGCAAACTTCGATATCGATGATGTAATTATTGCTCCACTTAAGAAAATTCGAAAAATCAGACAATCACCGGCTCATGAAATGTATAGCAACAAATATGATCTCAATGTTTATGAGATGCAAAAAGCTCTGGTTGATGAATCATATGAAGCGTTGAGAGCTATTCGGTCACTATTTATGGGCCATCCATTAGCAAAGGGCGTTATTATTCCAGACTATTTATTAACAGGCAAAAACATAGTTTTTTATTGATAGGTTCTTGTTACTATAGGAGATTCGGTTGATACATACGAAATTCTTTCCTTGAATTTCTTGCAAAACGCTGTCGAATAAGCAAAAATGTTGTCCCTAATGAACATCAAACTTGAGGGGCTCACCCATTATTCATCAAGCCATCAACTTACTACCCGGCCCAGATCGTAGATGCGACGAACGATGTTACTACGTTGTACGCCGTATAGACGATTTGGGGCGTGCTGCTGCACCGCTTTCGAACCCACTTGACATCTCATCCGGTACAATTTCGAGTCAAAGAAACTATTTCGGAAGTAAGGAGAAATAGCCTCCCTTAACGGAAGAACACGGAACTTAAAAACCCCTTGTATTGTCTATGTTTTTCGGGGTTTCATCTCAGAAATCAGCGAAAAACCTTGCATTTCAACGAGTTCGAAAGATTTGCGGTTTTTACCCCATTTTGCAGTCAAAAATGGATTTTGGGGAGAATTTGGGGAGAACGGAACCCCGCTAAAAATATGATTCTGCAGGACCACTTACCGATGACCGATAATATGGTAAAGGTGGATTTTGCATGAAATCGCAGTTCGAATATTATGAGGAGATAAAACGGACATTTCCTCACACCATGAGTAAAGATCAGTTCTATCAGGTCGCACATCCCTCACTTGACTGTAAAATGTTACGGCATTGCAGGGCGTAGCCCATCCGTTATGTAAAAGTATTATTACTGTGTTTCTTTATCCTTTGAGTTGTTCCCAAATGGAAGTGACTGCGGCAAACGAATGCTGACTGCAATCAATTCCAACCCTAAAATGATGATGTGTGTGGAAAACTTCTCAAACGGATGAAACAGCAAAATCAAAGCCAAAGTCATGCGCAGCAAAAATTCTATCGCCGGAATTGCGAAATGCTGCCTTTGATACAATCTACATATTGCCTGCTTCAAAGATTTTGATGCTTTCCCGATTCCAATCATCGCCCAGGTTGTCCCAATTGCTCCCAATGCATTGCTTCCCTGAAGAATAAAGGCTACTCCCATAATCAGCAAAACAATGCAAGAGGTAAGCTCATCAGAATGATCCTGCACAAGTTTACGGGTTTTATAATCGTTGATCCCCCGTAATACGGCGGTCAGCGCCATAGCGCCTCCAAGTAGATAGGGCAGTATTCTGGTTACATGACCAGAACATAGAATAAGAACCACTCCGAGAATCGGGAACACGATGATTCTCAGCTTTTCAACAAGCTTCGCTGCCATTGTTTCCTCCTGTTTCTGTTCAGTCATCAAGCGCTTTTCCTCACATCAGAGGCGCAAACAGCCGAAGAATATTTTGGAAAACCTTTTTGATCGGACCTGCTTTGCAGTCATCAAAGGTGATTTCCTGAGATGCTGCTATGGTATCCAGAAAGTCTTGCTTCAGCTGCAAAACAGCGCGGTTGTCACACATCCAAACGCCGCATTCAAAGTGAAGATACAGACTCCGAAAATCCAGATTGGCTGTCCCAACGCTGGCAACCCTGTCATCAGAAACGAAGGTCTTAGAGTGGATGAAACCGTCTGTGTACTCGTAGATTTTTACGCCACCCTGCATCAGCTCCCTATAATACGACCTAGTCGTCATATGAATCAGTGCCTTGTCCCAGACCTGCGGCGTAATGATCCGGACATCCACACCGCTTTTTGCCGCCAGACAAAGGGCTGACACCATACTGCCATCTACGATCAGATAAGGCGTTGTAATGTATACATAGTCTTTTGCCTGATTGAGTATCTGCATATAAACATGCTCGCACACATTTTCATCATCCATGGGGCTGTCCGCATAGGGCTGCACATAGCCACATGCATCCCTGCGCTGGGGATACCCGTCTGCAGGATAGAAGTCTGCAAAGCATTCATGCGTCTGGCAGCACAGTTCCCACATTTCCAGGAACATCAGTGTCAGGCTCCATGCCGCTTTTCCATCCACTTTCACAGCACAATCCTTCCAGTATCCGTGTTTCTCATACTGATTGACATACTCATCCGCAAGATTCAGTCCTCCGGTAAAGGCGACCTTTCCGTCAATGGACGTGATTTTACGGTGATCCCGGTTGTTTTGACTGGTCGATAAAAACGGTCGAAAACGATTAAATGCCACACATTTGATGCCGTGCTGCTCCAACTGCTTTGCAAAATTGGAAGGTAAGGTCAAGAAGCACCCGATATCATCATAGATGATTCTCACTTCAACGCCCTTGCTCGCCTTTTCAATCAAAATCTCCA
>JAQXQU010000036.1 GCA_029101345.1 Erysipelotrichaceae bacterium
GGTCATAGAAAAGTTCCCCAAGTTCCCGTTTTCTTTCTCGCCGCACTCCCAAGAGGAATAACCTCCGTCGCTTGGGTAATAGATGAACTCATATCCGTCTTGAGTTTCAATTTCGACCCCGAAACCTGTAACTTCGATAGACTTGATTGTCTTCCCTACAAGAATGGACGGAGACGCGAAATCTCTATTGTTCATGTTTGTCCTCCCATGTTTTTATCAGTCCACTTCATATCCACCATCGGGAATACGAGATGTTCTCGGAACAATGACCACCTTGTAATTTTGGTTTGGTTAATGTGATTTCGTCATGAGAGATCACCTCACAGGCCGCTTGTGTCAGAACTCCTCGATGAATGCTCTGTTTCAAGATTCTGCTGATAGATAGCTTCCTGTAGGCTGTCTATGTATGCGTCCATTTCAGGTTTTCCATAGCAAATTGCCACAATATTTCCTGTCGGGCTTGCATCTGGCTTGTCGTACATCACGCAGTAAAGCTCCACAGCAGTCCCGTTATCTCCTAACCAAGTCGTAGCTGTGAGCGTCTTTGAATACCTTCCACTCGAAGACTCAGTGGCGTATATACCTGTCTCTGAGCTTTGTTTGTTGTAGCCCTTCCCGTAAAGAGAACTCAACTTCTCTTTGAGGTCGAGATAAGCCGATTCATGGTCTATTACATCAAATTGGTATTGAGCCATGTAGAAGACAGACTGATCTTTTCCCATCAGGACTTCACCACTGTCAGTCATGCCATACACACAGTAGATTATAGGTTGCACATCATAACCAGCTACTTTTATTCCGTTGTCGCCAAAGTAGTACGCTTCGTAGCCGTCAGGATAATCACTCATATGGCCTGTATCAAATTCTTCTTCAATTCCTTTCCATCTACGAATCTGAGTGTCCTCTAAAACATAGAGCGTATCTGAGCCTAGTTGTCTTTCGATTTCGCTCATGCTTACTCCCCACGGAATATCACGGAATGTAATCTCGTCTGCGATTGCCGTAATGCAGTTGAGAACGAGGATTGCGATGAAGATGGTGCAGATAATTTTCTTCATAAGAAGCCGTCCTTTCTTGATTACAAGTCGTCGAATACATACTTGAAAGTCAATTTCGTATATCCCATCTCGCTTTTAATTTCTACATCTGTTCCATCGTCCAAAGACCATAATATTTCTCCGCTGTTGGAAATGCTATATTCTCCAAATTCATATTTGAGAGAATCAGCCAATATATAATTGAAATCCTTTGCATCTGATTTCAAATAAAATATGATTCTAGTCAATTTATCTCTTATGAAATAGAATGAGATATATCCTTTATCTGATTCTATCAAATCATAATAGCTGATCCATTCAACACTATCAACGCCTCCTTTAGCATCCGCTCTGCCTAAATATAGCTCTACACGTTGAATATCATTCCCCCATGTAATACCCGGAAATATCGAAAAATCTTTGTTCTCGTTTTTAGTTTCTTCTCCGTAAGCAGTTGCCACAATCGCTAATAGAAGCATCGACAATATTATTTTTACATAAATCTTATGTGTTTTCAAACAAATCTCCCTCCTCATTCGTTGTCCGGTATTTGGTCATGAGATTTTATCTCCTCTTTCATTTATCCGATTCATTGGTTAGTGTCCATGATTTCTTGTTTCCCATCGTGTCTTTGATGATGATTTCGCAATCCATAGCATTAAGCATTTTGACAAACCAATCTGTTCTCATTCCGTTTTCTCTGCGAAGTTTCTCTGATACGAATGACGGAGTAGAGTATCCAAGTTTTTTTGCAAGCGTGGCACAAGAACATCCTTTTTCAGTCATTACGGCTTTAACAAGTTCAGACGCATTCAAGATGTATGACCTCCTTTCTTTTGTACAAACAATATATCACACTCACGTTTTCGTGTCAACACCTTTTCATGTACGAAAAGGGCTTTTTGTTTTTCTCGGATATTTGAGGACATCCCCCGCGCGCTTTCAGTTTTCGCATATCCCCCTAGGGGCAGGTAGAAGACTGGCCTAATTAGATCATTTGGGGATATATGTGCGAAAACTTTTGAATTGATAGACACTGAAAAATAAACACGAATACATGTATTTTCCTGTTGACAGTAAACACGTTTTGATGTATCATTAGTATGCAAACACGAAAACATGTTAGAAAGGGGCTAAACCGTATGAACAAAATGCAGTTTCCTAAATCCAATGGGCAAAAACTCTATGAAGACGTTATTCAGACTCTTATGAAGATTGCAGCAGATTTTAACGAACAACAGTTAATTGATCTTATGGAATTTGGTTTTGACATTCAGCGTGAAAACATCGAAAAGCGTAAATGATAGGAGGGCCACAAAATGAAAGAAAAGATTTTCGATCTTCCTTGCTTTGATCGGTGTAAATCCTTCTACGGAAAAGCACAAGTCATTGAACAAGCAAACGGTGAAAAGCTCTTGCGCTCTTATGAAACCATCGTTTGCAAGATCGACAAAAACGGAAACTTTGTCAGATTGTGGGATGGATACAGCGCAACCACAATGCGACATATCAATAGCTTTCTTTCCTTCTACG
>JAQXQU010000037.1 GCA_029101345.1 Erysipelotrichaceae bacterium
AACCAGATATAATAATTTTAGATCCACCAAGAAGTGGAGTTCATCCTAAAGCTTTAGATTATGTAATAAAATTTAATGCAGAAGAAATAATTTATGTTTCTTGTAATCCTAAAACTTTAGTTAATGATTTAAAAGTATTAAATGAAGCAGGTTATATTATTGTAAAAACTAGAGTTAAAGATATGTTTCCTAACACTCCTCACGTGGAGTGTGTTGTCTTGATGTCAAGGGTGGAGAAGTAGAAGGATTGCAAATGCCTATATAAATAAAGGGTTTCCAGACATTGAGCTTTTCTATAGGCTACTTTGCCGGAGGTTCTCATATCAGGAAACCCTTATTTTTATTGTTTGAGGTAACATATCAACTGCCCTGAAAGTGATAGGGTTGAGTTGACAGGTTAGATAACGCCTATTTTTGTAGGGGTTGAGTTGACAGGATAGATGTAGAATTTAATCTTCTCTCTCCGCATCTGTATCGAAAATTCTGTCAAGCTCCTCATTTGATATAATGCCACGTACTTTGTTTCTAACCGTTGTTTTTCCCATATCAAGACGATAGAAATGGTCACGACCATCCACACCTTTTTTTAGTCGAATAAGTTGAATCCTACCAAATTTATCCCAGTGTTTCTCAGCAAATTTTGCTAATCCTACAGCTTTGGGGTAATTGTCTTTACGACTAGGGTCATGAGGTTCAAGAATGTCGAAAACATAACCTTCTGTATCAGCTCTCACAACTACCAAATCTGGGAACATGGAAGTGGTAACGCCGTTAACTTCATACGGAATTTCGAGTGACCATTTTTTACGATCAAGATTACGCAACCAGCAAATAGCGCCATTTTTTAGTTCTTCATCAATAACTCCGCTTTCCCATTTATTTAGTGATGTTTGGAATGTGCCATCCTCAGCACAGTAGAGATGTTGTTCAAACTTTATTCTATCGTCTGGCAGATAAAAATCGATTGAATCCGGCAATACCCATGGCACTGCAATTGGTTGTGCTGAAGCGTTGATTAATCTTTCATAAACATTCTTTCGTGCCTCATTTAGCTTTGCAATGGCGCGTTTGTTATTTTCATACAGTGTAATAAATTCTTCCTCTGCGAAATCATTTATTCTTTCCATTGCATTAGTATCATTTGTAAGAACGATTATTTCAACTTTTACATCAATATGATCCCTGGTACTATTCCGAATCCAATATTCTTTGTGCAAGCCTTCCCCTAACAATTTTCCCGATTGTTCAAAATGACGAGAAATATCAAACTCTGATACTGTCATAGTCTGTGAGGACTCATCAAAAGAATAGGCATTGTCTCCATAATCAAATGTCAACGTGCCAAGCTCAAAGCCAGTGATTGCAGCTACTCGGTTTTCAAAATCACCACTTTCTTTGATCCGCGTGATTTCCTCATGCATTTTTAACAACACTGCGTTTTTGATAGTCTTTTGAGCTTCTAAGTCGATACCATCCATGGTAAGAGCACGAGAAATCTGAATTAATAATTTTAATGGTGCTTGCTTACGAACTGAATCTATCCGGTAAGTGATGAGGTTATCCATTGCATCAAACACGTCTGTATATGCCAAGTTTCGCCCTAATGTTACAAGCTCTTTGTTAGTTCCTGTTTCTGTTGGCATAATTGCTTCACTGTCACGTAAAGCATTAACAACATTTTTTACCGTTTCTTCATCAAAGTATGGAAGGAATAAGCTGACGTTGTTAAGTTCAGCATCAGAAGATATCCTTCTGGCCAAAGGTGTACGAATAACTCGCCCTAACAATTGAGCAATATAAGTATAATCCTGCGCACTACGGAATGACATCATTGTTTCGGCACGTGGACAATCCCATCCTGTAGAGAGATTCATTTTGAAGAATACAACCATCACATTTTCTTCGTCATTTATTCTAGACGCTTCTATTTGTTGTATTTCAACATCACGTACTTTAAGTGTGCCACGGTCATTGAATGTATGCACGACTTCACCTGGCTGTAATTTGCGTCCTATTGTTTCTTCTAGTAAATCAATACAAGTTCCTAAATCAGTATGAGTTGCTTCACGCTCATTGCCATCTTCAACCTGTATAACAAGAATAGGGTTCACCATTTTCTCGTCTTCGCGCTCACAGTAGGATTTCCAATGAGCACATTTTTTGCGCCAATTATCTACTGCACCTTTAAACATTGTCATATCGGCAGTTAATTGAATATCTGGATAGTGTATGATGATTCTGTCTTTCAACAAACCGGACTCACGTACCTGCTCAGGTGGAACGATGACTTTCTGGACGGTTGATGTCGTTCCGGCAATTAAATTATCAAATTTCTGGGGTGTCGCTGTCACACCGATCACTAAAGGCATGACACAAAGTCCGTCTTCTTTACTGCCTTTAATAAATTTTTGCATTATTGACTGTGCCTTGTTTTCTGCTTGAACGGATGTATAGGTACCCCTATGCGCTTCATCAATCACCACATAAAATTGTTTAGGACTGCGCTTAGCAGTATTAGTAAGTGTTTCCCAGATGGAATATTGGCGTGTATCTGAAGTCCCTGTTAGCAGTTTATCAGAACCGAGTTTTTGAGTATTTAAAAAGTAAATGCAACCACCCTCGAAATATTCAGTGTTAAAGGTTGATTCTATTGTTACCAGATCACGAACACGAATTTTGTCAGATTTACTTTCAATCTTCAGCCTTGTTTGTTCGTTAAGCTCCGGTGAATCGGATAGCCAAATGAAAACAGAATCTGGCTCTCCAATGCTGTCAGCACTGCCATATAATATATCCTCAAAAAGTGTTGTCATAATGATAGTTTTTCCTGAACCCGTAGGGGCGGAAAAGGATATTATCTGTGGATCGCGTTCGCTCCACATCAAATGCGCTTTATTAATTTTATCATGTAGTTCGGCAAGG
>JAQXQU010000038.1 GCA_029101345.1 Erysipelotrichaceae bacterium
GTACCCTTTTCCACATCTTCAAAGAAAACAACTCCTGAATTATCACTGTTTGCGGTTTTCTCAACCTTATTGCCATAGTCAGATGTACCTGTGAGGGTGAAAACTGCTCCCGATACAAACTTATTCGGGTTCAACTTATCCATTTTCAGAAAACTCAAATCGCCGTGTACACGGGGAGTGTTTTTAATAACAGATATATCTGAATTATTTTGGTCGTCAGGAGAAATTGTGACAATGCCGTTTTCATTTACTGTGACTATTCTGTCATTGCCTTTAAGATAATCGGCAGTCGGGTCTGTTTCGGTCAGAAGATATGTGCCACGTTCCAAATCAGCAAGATATACAATGCCGTTTGAGTCGGAAACAATATCCTTGTTTACTTCTGTACCATAAAATGATGTGCCTGACAGATTAAATTTTATTCCTTGAATGGGGTTATTTGTCTCACTGTTTATCTTCTTGAATCTCAAATCGCCTACTGTCCTGTAAATTACAGTCGTGTAGTCCTGGTGGTCGTAATAATTGGTTTTAGTTTGATTTTCAGTATCTTTACTTATAAATGAACGATAAATATTGTTATAAGTTTCGGGACTTTTTTCGTCACTGTTAACAGTCTGCGGAGAACGCATAGTTACTGTAAAGGAAAAGCTTCTGTTTTCTCCAAGCTCAAATTGTTTTCCATCAATTCCTTGTGACAAATCTATTGCAAAAGCTGTTGCTTCTGAGATGTCACCAAACTCTTCTATTGGTGTCCATATACTTGAATCAAAGGTAATTTTGCCGGCATTATCTGCTGTATACATCGTGGCTAGATTCAGATTTGGAGTACTACTGAGATATATTGCCGGATTTATGCCAAGTTTTTCAAGATTAGCCAGACCGAAGGATTCCAGTGTACCACGCCAGTCACAATTCTTGCCTGCTGTTTCACCGTTTATTTTATTATAGAAATTTTCCAGAGAGTCAAATATTACTATATTCTTGGATGTTGAATGGCTTGCATTTTCCATGCGAATACGGTATACATAAGTGGAATCAGGGTGAACAATAGTTTTAACTCCGAATGATGAATCATCTGCCGATGCTACCTTTTTTGAAATACCTGATGAAAGCGGTATCAGTGCATTTATATAATGTGTTGCCTGACTATACAGAAATCGCTTATCATTAGTATTCGGGTTAAGGTCAGCAAGAACAGTGGAATCACTTATATTTCCTCCATTATCAGGATAACCTCCTGCAATATCAGGGTTGCCTGTTTCATATGCAACTGAATTGAGTACATACCTTCCGTAGTCAAGAACATCTTCCCACAAATGCACCGTTGTATAGGTCATTTTATAGTTTGATTCGGCAGGTGTATTTATTCTTACAGTGATGAGTGTTCTGTTGCTTCCTTTATAATTTTCCTGAAGTTCTTCAATAGTATATTCGCTTTCCAGGAGCTGTTGACCATCAGCGTAAACCTTGATTGAATTTAAGTCTGCTCTGCAACCAACAGGAATTAAATCATAAAATACACCGGATTCCTGTCTTACAGGTAATGTGCCGGATTCATCTGTATATGTTTCACTCATAGAGGTTTCCCAGTTTATTTTATAGCCTCTTATACCGGGGTAGTTTTTAGCACTTGTTACTTTTTTGCTGATATTTGAATTTCTTTGTACTTTAGCAACATAGTCCGTACCGGAAGCAGAACGTGTTATATAAGCCTGTGAAGAATCAACTACATTAAGTATGCTGGTGTTTTTTACAGATATTTTTGCGTTATCTGTTGTGGGTATTGCGTCGTTAACAGTATTAGTAGGCTTAAGAGTGATTGTTGGATATACATCAAAACTTACGCTGTAATATGGGTTGGAAGTTTGAATTTTCCAGCCCTTTACATTTCCCTTGAAATTAACAGATGAATCTGTAAGGGAAGAAATGTAATTGTAGTCTTTTATGTCTGCTTCATCTGTACTTAAATTATAGGTTGCCACAAGCTTATATTCAGAAGTATTATCTGTCAGTATGTAAAATTCAAGTGAATCACTTGATTTATATGTGACATTATTACTTATAAAACTTTTGCTTTCGCTGTTATATGTGGCGTCCTGTATTTTTATACTGTATTCAAGAGATGTAAAAGTATAGTCATCTTGGCTGAGAGGGTTTTCTGAATCATTCAGATAAATTTCTGAGTCAGAAAGAGAATATGTGACATTTTTCTTCCCGAATTTGCCGTCTATGGCATCTTGTTCTGTTCCTGTTATACCATCTTCCAGTGTCTTAATGTAGGCATTAGCATTCGCATTAATATGATAGGTAAGTCCTGCCAAATCTTTTCCGCTTTGCAGTCTTTCAAGGTCATAGGACGAAATATTGTTTTTATTTTTAACGTGCTGTCTGTTACCGTAAATTCCGTATTTTGAAATTTTATAGCTTTCAGCCGGTGGAGTATATACAGGTTCCGGAGGTTCTATTCTCTCATAGGTACCGATTGCAGCAGCTTCTTTGTATGTATGAACATCTTTTCCGTCTGCTGGTGTAACTGTTGCCGTTACATTGTTGCTTAGTTCATAAGTACCATACTCATTAAAAGCAGATTTCAGGCATTTAGTGAGAACATAATCTGTTCTTGAGCCTGCTGTTAAATTTTTAACTAAAAGCGAATCACCATTGACAGGAACTTCATATTTGCTACTGCCCTGCATTCTATAACCGATTACTTCAGGTGAACCATCACCTTTATCCGCTGGACTTGTTAATCCTTTAAACGTGTCTGTA
>JAQXQU010000039.1 GCA_029101345.1 Erysipelotrichaceae bacterium
GCCAGAAAGAGGGAAGAAGGATGAAAATAGGTGTATGCGGTACAGGCAGCTGGGGTACAGCTCTAGCTCAGGTGCTTTGTGATAATGACAGAGATGTCATCATGTATGGCAATCAGCCCACAGAAGTAAATGAAATCAACGAGTTGCATAAGAACAGCCGCTATTTCTCATGTGATATCAATAGGAATATCAAAGCTACAACTGATATCAATGTCCTAAAGGACGTGGATGTCATCCTATTGGCTGTACCAGTCATGGCAATGGAGAGTGTTCTTAATCAGCTAAAGGATATTCTTGTCAAGAAAGTCTATGTCATCAATGTAGCCAAGGGCTTTTATCCAAAGAATGATGAAAGGCTGTCAGTGATGATCAGGGATTTTGTTGGTGACAAAGCTATTGATGTCATCTCGCTGATTGGCCCATCCCATGCAGAAGAAGTTATCCTGCGCATGTTAACGCTAGTCAATGCCGTTTGCGAAAATGATGAAAGTGCCGAAGTCATTCAGGAACTATTTGCGAATGACTATTTCCGCGTCTATCGCAATAATGATGTTGTAGGTGCCGAAATTGCGGCTGCTATCAAGAATGTCATGGCCATTGCTTCAGGTACTCTATGTGGTTTAGGGCAAGGAGACAATGCCAGGGCAGCTCTTATGACTAGAGGCTTGGCGGAAATGACGAGATTTGGCATGTTTTTTGGCGGCAAGCCAGAGACCTTCTTAGGACTAAATGGTGTTGGTGATCTGATTGTTACCTGTTCATCTGTTCATTCCCGCAACTTCCAGGCGGGTCTGGCTATTGGCAAGGCCGATAGTGCCAAGGAGTTTTTGGCTAATAATACCAAGACTACTGAAGGCATCAATACAGCAAGAGCTGTTCATGAATTAGCACAGAAATATGATATTTCCATGCCAATTTCTGAAGAGGTCTATAAAGTTCTTTATGAAAATAAAAAACCATCAGTTGCCATTAAGGAGCTGATGGGCAGAAGCTTGAAAAAGGAATATATTTAAGACACTTCTTCGGAAGTGTTTCTTTGCTTGTGGGGGATTGCTTATTATGATTTTATATTCAGGAAAAATCTTTGGAAAAACGATTGTTGCCATGCTGGTTTTTCTCATGCTGGTTGTTAATTGCGTTGTTGTAAGGGCAGAAGATGATGCTGCTGGAGATAATGCCGAAGAAACAAATACAGAAGAGGTAATTGCTGAAGAAACCAATTCGTCAGAAGGGGTCAATTATGTACTCAACGAAGATGGCACATTGGTCATTAGTGGAAGTGGCCCTTGTGATATCGTCTTTGGGGATGTCATTGAGAATCATAATTTAATCACAAAAGCTGTTATTAGCGAAGGCATTACCGCTATTGGCAAAAAGATGCTTTATGGCCTAGGCTCTTTACAGGAAGTTGAAATAGCCGATACTGTCGAAACGATTGATGAATTGGCTTTTGGCTATTGTACAAGCTTGAGTCATCTGTATTTGCCGGCTTCTATCAAAGATGTCAATGCCTCTTCATTTGACACTTCACCTTTCTTTGAATGCATGGATTCGCTTTTAATCTATACTGCAGCTAGTGACAACATTTTTGGCAATTATTGGCTGGCATGCAATAGAGCAGGCACACTGTTGGATGTCATCTATTGCTGCACACCGGTTGATTACAGGTATTGGTCAACAATTGATAAGAATGTTGAAAACCTGGTTATTCCTGAAGGCATTACTATAGTTCCGGATTATTGTTTCTATAAGAACAAGACACTAAAGCATGTGGCTTTTCCTTCAACCATGGATAGAATATGCGATTATGCCTTTTTTGAGTGTGAAAATCTTGAAGAGATTAATCTGCCTGACACTTTATCCTATTTGGGAGACTGGTCATTCTATTCATGTATGAAAGCAGAAGGAACACTGGTTATTCCAGAAGGATTGAAAGTCATCAATCAGAAAGCATTTACCAATGATGAAAATCTAGATAGGGTCATCCTGTCTTCTTCACTGGAAGAAATAGCCTTTTATGCCTTTGAAGATTGCCATGGATTAAGGGAAGTGGTTGTTCCTCGTGACAGCAAGCTTAGAAAGATTTCTGATAAGGCTTTTAGGGAATGTGGATTATTGCGGTATTTCTACATTCCGGAAAGTGTGGAAAGAATAATAGCTACTAGTGATGTCTTTGCACCATTCTCAGCTGACCGCAAGCTTATATTGTTGCTTGAAGGAAGTGAGAAAAAAGAAGGCTATGACACTTTATGGCATTATGGAACGGCCGGTGTTGAATACAATGTCAGTTATGAAAGATATGAGGAACTTCTAGCAAGCAGCTTTACGATGTCTTTTGATGGCAATGGTGAAACAGCTGGAGATTATGATGATATTGACTATGTCTATGCAGGTGTTGCTTATCCATTGCCTGCATGTCCGTTTGAAAAGGATGGCTATAGTTTCAAAGGCTGGTCTTTGACAAGCGATGGCAGTGGCACAATCTATACGCCTGGTTCAAAGCTGACTATAGACAAAAGGCCAGAAGAAGGGAATGCAACAGTATATGCTATCTGGTCAGCCAAAAAATTCAAGATTACTTATGTTAACAATGGTGGCACAGCCAATAAGAATCCTAAGAGTGTATCTGCCGATAGTGTTATTGAACTGAAGAATCTGACACCACGAAAGGGTTATGTCTTTACTGGCTGGTATCTAGATATTGAATGTCAGAACAAAACTGAAATAGTTGAAAACATCAGTGATAATCTAGTGCTATATGCAGGCATGCAAAAGGCTACCAACACAATCTCATTTCAGATTATCGATCCTAAGGAATGCACTGTTCCTGATGATCTGGTCTATGAATATAATGACAAGGGTAATGTTGAATTGCCTAATGTCTATAGTGCTGATGGCACAAAAATTGTTTGGTATCGCAAAGATCCCAATGGCAGACTTAGCAGAATTACAAGCATTAAAAACAATTCCCTGAAGGATTATGAACTGGTAGGCCAATGGGTATCCGAGACATATAACATCTCCTATATCCTGAATGGCGCAAAGAATAATCAAGCCAACAAGAAAACCTATATGCCAAGCCAAGGTTTTGATTTAGCGGTTCCTATTGTGCCAAAGGGTGCAACTTTCCTCTATTGGCAAGACCAATATGGAAACATCATCGAAAGCACTAATGATTTGCATTATGACCTGATTCTGACTGCAGTTTTGGAATATGAGGAGTTTACAGTCAATGTCGATCTTGAAGGTGGCTATTACAAGGTGGAAATCGATGAGCGCTGGAATGATACAGAAACTGGTGTTTCCTGTACAATATCCATTCCATTAGGAGCACCAAAGCTTCTAAAGCCAATCAGGGATGGCTATATCTTCAAAGGCTACTATAATAAGGATACCAATCGGACAGTTTCAAGCATTGCCAAGCCTTATAAGAATCTTGATCTAGGCTGTCGATGGGCAATTGGCAAATATACTGTATCCTATAATCTAAACGGTGGAAGCCTGCCAATTAACACGTCACTGAAGACAAAAACCTATCTCACATCTGATGATCCCTCGATAACTGATGTTGTTCCAAATAAAAAAGGTTATAGATTTGTGGGCTGGACATTGAAGAAGAATGGTGAAGAGATCTTTGAACAAACATCTCTTTATAATCTTTATAACGAATTGGGAACCACGAAGATTGTCTTCTATGCCAAATGGGAACCAATTACATATACTGTGACTTTCAAAGCTGAAGGAATGGATGATATTGTCAGGACCTATAATGGCAATGAAAAAGTCGTTTTTGATGGTGATATCTTCAAACGTGATGATTATTCGGCTGTTGAATTTACATATGTGAACTCAGCTGGCAAGAATACTGTTGTCAAAGCCAATGCCTCTTTATCCTATGTTTGCCTAAACGATGGAGGCAATGTTGATGTCTTTGTTAACAAAGATGCTGAAGGCAAGGAAAAATGGAAACTGAAGAAGTATGATATAGTCTATGATATCCATCCTGGCCAGCTGGAATATGCTGGACCAGTACTTCCAAAGTCCTACTACTATAGTCCTCTGTCATGTGTTGTCAAAGTGTCAAATCCAATTAAGGAAGGATATAGCTTTATTGGCTGGGCATATTTTGATAATAACGGCATCATGCGCTTTATCAGGCCGGTGGGTGGTGATGGCAGTTCAAATGGCTACTGCTATTTGCCAAAGGCTGTTGCCAAAAATCTTTTCCTCTTCAGATTATTCAGATACGAAATGGATTTCTGATGATAGTAAACACAAAAGGTGCATATCAGAATGAAGACTGATATGCACCTTTTCTAATCCAAAAGAAAAGCAGGAACTGATGTTCCTACTTTATGACTTTGCAGACGCGATTGCTTGAAGCTGAGGTCCAACCGCAGATTTCAATGCGATCACCATAGATTGGCCAGTCGGTAGTCCATGGTTCATAGCTTGTCAATGTTCCTTTAAGTACTCCATCAACAATCAGATCACAGAAGTATTCGCCAGGA
>JAQXQU010000040.1 GCA_029101345.1 Erysipelotrichaceae bacterium
TAGAGATAGGCTGCACACTCATAGTGATGGTAGAGGGAACGGTAATCGAGATTGATTGTACCAACAACAGCCTTTTCATCATCAGATACAAAGACCTTGCTGTGAACAAAACCCGGCGTATATTCATAGATGCTAATCCCTGCATCAATCAGATGCTTATAGTGAGATTTGGCTAAGGCATAAGGAATTTTCTTATCGGGGATGCCTGGCAGGATGATTTTGACATCAATGCCCCTCTCTGATGCATAAGTCAAGGCATTTTCAAGCTTGTTGTCAAGAATCAGATATGGCGTCATGATGTGAACATAATTCTTGGCTCTATTAAGAATATCCATATAGACAGTCTCACCTGCCATATATTTATCTAGTGGACAATCAGAATAGGGTAGGACATAGCCGCTAGCTTCAATATCTGGGCATGGCAAAAGACAAGGATTGAAATCAGGATTGGTTTCATCCATATTCCACATCTGCAGGAACATCTTGCAAAAGCTGGCGACAGCTGCTCCTTGTAGTCTAATAGCCGCGTCCTTCCAATGACCAAATCTTTCAATCCGATTAATATATTCGTCAGCCAGATTGACACCGCCTGTATAGGCAATTATGTTATCAATAACTGCAATCTTGCGGTGATCGCGATAATTATAGGTCGTTGAAATCAGAGGATGGATTGGGGAGATAGGCTTGCATTTGATACCTAATTCCTTTAGCATCCTTGGATATTCAGGTGAAAGAGTTGATATTTCCAGCATGCCATCATACATGACTCTAACATCAACACCTTCCTTAACCTTTTCTGTTAACAATTGCAGAACTGAACCCCACATATAGCCTTCCGCAATAATGAAGTATTCAAGATAGATGAACTTCTTGGCGTTCCTGATATCTTCAAGCAGATCTGGATGCATGTCATCGCCTAGTTGGTAGTATTTGACAGCCGTCTTGTCATAGATTGGAAAATTACCCGATAAATTAAGATATCTTCTTAAATCATCAGTACCCGAACTAATGATATCTGTCTTCATTAACAACAGGGGATCTTGTGTTAATAGGGTCTTGGTTTTCTGGTTGAGTTCTTCAATTCGCTCATGAATTCTTCTTTTGCCAAAGTCAGTCTTAGTATAGACAAGGGCAATACTTGCTGGAATTGGGGCAACAACCAGAATCAGAAACCAGGTCATCTTAGCTGTCGCATCCATTTCATCATTGAAGATATAAAGAACCATGATGACTGTAAAGACATATTGGAAGGTTGTCAGCCATCTGAAATAGCTATTGAAGATGAAATACAACAGCACGAACTGTAAAATGATTAGTACACTGATGAAGACAGCACGGCTAAAAAGGAATCTCAGGATTCCTTTCCTGGACTTATCGAGCAGACGCATGACTTTCTTCTCATTATCCATTGGCATTACCTCTACTATACAAATTATCACCAATTATTGGCAAATGAGATGAACTTTTTCTTAATTGTCGGCGATACTCTCTTCTTATGTTTTGATTGTTTCCTTGGCTATTTGCCTAATGCTAAAAACAATCATCATTGAATTCAGCCAATGCAAAAAGGCCTGCTAGAGGCCTTCATGTTATTTGCGATAGGTTTCAGCAGCTTCTGTAAGCTTGTTCTGAAGTTCGGTTTCGATACGACGAAGTTCAACCTGAGCAGCAGCTCTTTTTTCTCTGCCATCTTCCTGAATTCTCTTGACCTCATCAAGAGTTTCAATCAGCTTCTGGTTAGTTTCAGTCAGAGTCTCAATATCAACAATGCCTCTTTCTGATTCCTTGGCTGTTTCGATTGTTGCCATCTTGAGGTTTTCAGCATTCTGTCTGAGCATCTTGTTAGTCATCTCAGTTACTTCATTCTGCGCCTTGATGGCTTCCTTGGAGTGGGAAATGCCCATTGCAATCAGCATCTGTGACTTCCAAAGCGGAATTGTATTGACCAGGGTTGACTGAATCTTCTCAGTCATCAAAGTATCATTGTTTTGAACCAATCTGATCTGTGGTGCCATCTGAATAGCAACCATTCTTGATAATTCCAAATCATGCAGCTTCTTTTCGAATCTGTTGATGGCATTTGATAGGTCATTGACAGCCTGAGCATCTTCGGCTAGACCAGTTTCTGCCGCCTTCTTCTGCAAAGCAGGCAGTTCTGTCGCCTTGATTTCATCAAGCTTCTTATAGCCAGCAAGAATATACATAGTCAGTTCCTTGAAGTTCTGCAAGTTCTTTGCATAGAGCTGGTCAAGGATGGCAATATCCTTCATCAAGGTTATCTGATGGTCTTCCAGGATTTTGACAATCTTTTCAACATTCTTAGAAGCGCTCTCATACTTGGCCTGAACATTATTGACCTTGTTTACACCTTTTTTGAACCACTTGGAAATGCCCTTTTCCTCTTCATCTAACTGAAAGTTCTTTAGTTCAGCTACAAGATCGACCAGTGTATCACCAACACCATCAATGTCCTTGGTCTTGACATTCTTGATGACAGTATCAGAGAAGTCGGCTACTTTATTCTGGGCTGCTGAACCATATTGCAGAATCATTGAAGACTGGCTGATATCAATCTGCTTGGAGAAATCTTCGACCATCTTCTTTTCTTCAGCTGATAATGATGAATCATCAACACGTGCTGTTCTCGCTTCCTCTTCACTTACTTTTGGTTCCTGAACGACTTCCTCTTCCTTGGCTTCTTCTTCAACAGCACCAAGGGTCAGGACAATCTTGTCTTCATTGTTTTCCATTATTATTGGTCCTTTCTCTTACGTAATAAGTATATATCAAGTTCTTCTTTTAATTTGTCAGGAATTGTGCGTTTAATTGGTATTATTGCCGCATTGGCCATTCTGATTGCAAAATTCAGTATAAACTCAATATCTTTTTGCAATACTGGAATTGAAATCTGGCTAAGATCATCATAGCGCAAATGGATTGGCTGCAGATTTGATGAGCGATTGAAGGCAATGGCTGGAATTCCCTTGTCCGCAAAGGCTGTACTATCAGTTGAAGCGACACCTTGTCTGGTCTTTAATGGATAAGCCTTTTCCTTGGCAAAGTATTTCAGGTAGCTGACCATATCCATTTCACCTGTGACGTAGGCAGAAAGTGAACCCATGGTCTCACCAATCATATCAACATTGATATTCAGCTTGATATTCCCTAATTCTTCTTCATGTCTTTGGACATAGGCCTTGCCACCCAATAATCCTCTTTCTTCACTGCCGGTAAAGACAAAAATGAGTGAATGCTTTGGCTTATGGGAGCTGAAGTATTCAGCCATCCTGATCAGAGCAACAACACCTGTTGCATTATCATTGATGCCTTTGGATAAGGAAGTTGAATCATAATGGGCACTAAAGACAATGACATCATCATCTGCGCCTTGAATCCTAGCTATGACATTATGGCTGTATTTATCCACTTCATGCTGGGAAATGGTCATTTCAACTTCTGATACTTCATTCTGGACCATCTCATAGCTGTCCTTGACATTGATCTGGACGCCGGGAATAATTCCAATCTCTCTTTGGCCTGGCCTTAATTCCCTTTGATCAATATCCTTATTGCCATCAAAGAGATAGCCATTAGCGCAAATAAAGCCAGCTGCTCCATTATTGTAGAGATCACTATATAGCCAATGACGCAAATAGCCATCAACATAGACAATTTTGTCTTTGACATTGGCTAGGGAAATATCACTATCATCACGAAGATAATAGAACTCTTTTTTAAGCTTTTCACAATTGCCACTGCCATAATAGGCCTTGCATTCAACTGTCTTCAGATATGGCTTAGTAATTGTCAGCTCTTGCTTATCAATGACTTCACCATTGACTTTGAATTCTTCTATTTCACTTTCAATTCCAATTTCCTTGAGGACTTCTTTGATATATTCAGCAGCTTTAAGCTCTTCCTCAGAGCCACTGGTTCTGACATAATCAAGATTCCTCAGGATGTCTAATTCCTTGATCATTATTCTTCCTCTAAACAGCCAATGATTTCCAGAATGCGATTCAAATCATCGTTATCATTATAGGAAATCGTAATATTCTTCTTTGTCAAATTGACAGCAGTTCCCAAGCGACCTTCCATAGTTCTTCTGACGGCTTCAAGATATGGATCGCGGTCTTTGACCTTGACAACCTTCTTCTTATCCAAAGTCTTGACCTTGTTTTCCACTTCCCTGACTGATAGTCCTTTCTTGGCTGCTTCATTGGCAATTTCCAAGGCCTTGGCTTCATCTTCGACATTGAGAAGTGCCCTAGCATGACCGGCAGAGATCTTATCCTTCCTTAGAAGTTCTTTGATGGAAGCGGGAAGTTTCTGCAATCTTAGTGTATTTGCGACATATGGTCTTGATTTGCCAAGGCGCTTTGCCAGATCTTCCTGGGAATAGTCGAGCTTATCAATCAGTTGTTCATATGCTTCCGCTTCTTCAAGGACGGTCAGATCTTCACGCTGGATGTTTTCCAGGATGGAGATTTCCATCATGTCCCGATCATCAAAGTCAACAATCAGACATGGGACTTCCTTTAGTCCTGCTATCTTGGAAGCTCTGAGTCTTCTTTCGCCTGCAATTAATTCATAGCCATTCAATGACTTTCTTACAAGCAAGGGCTGGAAGACACCATGTTCCTTGATGGAAGCGGCCAGTTCTTCAAGAGCCTGCTTATCAAAAGTCTTACGGGGCTGGTAGGGATTTGTACGAATATCCTTGATGGCAATATCGGCACTGCTGCCCTTGATTTCTGATTCTCCATTGGAAATCTCATCAAGAACAGAATCGATATTATCACCAAAAATTGATGCTAAGCCTTTACCTAGTTTTGCCATAGGACCTCCTATCTGTTTGCTTCAACAACTTCCTTGGTCAGTGCCACATAAGCCTTGGCACCTTCGGAGTTCATATCATAATCAAAGATGCTCTTTCCACGGGATGGGGCTTCAGAAAGCTTGATATTACGGGGAATATGCACCTTATAGGTCTTTTCCTTGAAATGCTTGCGGACCTCCTGCCCTACTTCAGCACTGAGATTGGTACGGGCATCATACATTGTCAACAGGACACCTTCAATCTTGAGCTTGGGATTAAACAGTTTCTGGACTAATCTGATAGTCTGGAGAAGCTGTGTCACACCTTCAAGGGCATAGTATTCGCATTGAACAGGGATCAAAACAGAATCGGCTGCTGTCAAAGCGTTGGTATTTAAAAGGCCTAGTGATGGTGGACAGTCAATGATGATATAGTCATAGTCATCTTTCACTTCAGCCAAGGTCTTCTTAAGCATCTCTTCCCTTTCCTCTTCAATTTCTGCCAATTCCAAATCAGCACCTGCCAAGTTGATATTGGCTGGGAAGATATCCAATGGTGGTCTTTTCAGTGACTTGATACAATCCTTGGCACTGACATCTCCCATCAGCGCATCATAGACTGTTGGTTCATCAATGTTGATATGATGGCCAACACCCTGGGTTGTATTGCCCTGAGGGTCAAAGTCCACTAGCAGTACTCGCTTATTCAGATATGCTAGTCCTGATGCCAGATTAATACTGGTTGTTGTTTTGCCAACGCCACCTTTCTGGTTGGCAATTGCGATAGTTTTAGCCATAATCGATCCCTACTTCTTCATTTTAATTGTTATCTTGATGCTGTCGGCATATTCAACAACATGATAATCAGCGTCAATGCCTGACTTGCGGCATAAGTCATAAGCCTGTTTGATAGTATTGATGCCAATCTGAATATTATTGGATACGCCTTTATGATGTTGCTTATTGCTTAAGGCTTTGATATATTCTTCAGTCTTGGCAACATTATAATGTCGATTGACAATAGTCAAAAAGACTTCTTCCAGCTTGTCTTCTTCCACCTTCAGCAGAGCTCTGGCATGTCTTTCGGTGATGACACCACGGACTATTGCGCTCTTGATATAATCAGGAAGCTTAAGCAGTCTTAGCTTATTGGCAACAGTTGATTGGCGATAATTAAGCCGCTTAGCCAGCTGGGTTTGCGTCAAATCATCCTTTTCCATTAAGTACTGCATAGCCAAAGCCTGCTCAATGACATTCAGTTCTTCCTTTTGCAAGCTTTCGGCAATTGCCAGTTCAGCATTCTTTTCATCTTCTTTGTCAAGTACAATGGCTTCAATAGTTGTATCTCCATTGTACTTGCAAGCTCTTGCCTTATTCTCCCCTGCAATGATTTCATAATACCCATCAACTTCTCTGACTGTAATGGGCTTTAACATGCCCTTCTTCCTGATGGTTTCTGCCAGTCCGATAATTGCTTCATCATAGTGGTCCAGCTGGGGTTGGAAGGCATTGGTTTTGATCTTATCTAATTCTATATGACGGATTTCACTCATAATGGTCTCTGTTTAATAATACTATATTTCCTAGGATATTTTTTTGGTGTTTCCTTGATCTTTTTCATAAAGGAGATAATGCGCAATGAGCCATCAGCCAATCTCTCTTCATAGGTCTTTTCAATTGCAAATCCCATCTGCGAAATGGCATTATTGGCATTTGCTATTTCCTCTTGGCCGGAAGATCCTCTTAAAGCTATGAAATAGCCTCCTTCCTTGACCATTGTACCAGCTACTTCAATTAAGGCATTCAGATTGGTCACAGCCCTAGCCGATACATAATCAAATGCTTCCCTTTTCTTTAATGAATAGTCTTCACCACGGACATTGACTACTTCAATATCCAATAGACCCAGTCTTTTGATCAGTTCATTCAAAAAGACGCAGCGTTTCTGTAATGGTTCCAGCAGGATGACCTTTAATGAAGGATAGGCTATCTTCAAAACCACACCCGGGAAACCAGCACCTGTACCGACATCCACAAAATTTCCTTCAATCTTTTTTTCAAATGACAGCAGCAGGGAATCATAGAAGTGCTTCTCAAGGATGGCTTCATATTCAACAATGGCTGTCAGATTGACTTTTTCATTATATTCCACAAGAAAAGAGGCATATTCATCATATTGTTCAAGCTGTCTTTCAGTTAAGGCAAGACCTCTTTCTTCACATTTGTTCTTAAATTCTTCCCGATTCATGATTCTATTATAACAGCCTCCTTTTTTGATGTTTCCTGATAGATGAGCTTCAGCAGATATTCACTTGTCCCTTCTTCCAGCTTTCGCTCATCACTGATCTTAAATCCCATCTTTTGATAAAAGCCAAGGGCGTCTTGATTCTTTTCTAAAGCCCATAGATATTTGATATCAAAATGGCTTAAGGCATAATTCATCATTCTTTTGCCGATGCCTTTTCCCTTAAAGAAGGAATCAACATAGAATTTGACAATTTCCTGGCCATCAATTTCCATAAAACCCCTGATGATGCCATCATCATAGACTAGTGTCCTCTTTATTATTTCCTCTTTAGAGAAGTATTCCTTGATGATGTTTTCAACACTTAGATATTTAAAGGAATATTCCTCATCTTTAAAGATGGGGTAATAGTTTAGGCGATTGCTGTAGACATAGATCTCTGCTATTCTGCTAAGATCATTCCTGTTTGCATATCTGATCATGGTAATAAAAACCTCACATTGTGAGGCTAATCTTTCTTGCCGGTTATCAATTCGCTATAAGGCAAAGTCTCACACCAGTCACAGAAAGCCTGCCACTCAGGAAGACGGTGGGTTCTTCTTTGCTTATAGATGGTCTTTAACTGGCGATAATTGGTTGTCATGCCTGCTGTCAGTTTAAAACCACAAGGATTGGAATAAAGGACTTCCAGGTATTTGATTTTCTTTTCTTCTGGATTTTCGGTGTTGTTGTATTCCTCAACCTTTTCCTTCATGATTTCAATCATGCGCTTATCAACATATTCCATATAGGCATTGTCCAGATCAAACTTGGCAATGCGATGCATTGTTGACTGAGAAGAGACAATATCAAAAAAATGATAACGTTCAGCTTCCACCCAAGCCTTATTGGAGAAAGTCAAATCAAATTGAACCACAATGCCACATAAGGCATTATCATGCCCTTCGCCAGTTCCTGTCATGCCAAGAGCCAATAAACGCTTGTCATTGACTTCAATCCTGCTTAAATCAGTTGACATTGGAAACTTGCAAACCCGCATGGTCTCTTCCAGACCATAGATTCTAACATTATTTACTACATTAAGTGCCATAGATCCACCTCATTATCAATTATATAGGACTACTTTGCGATAAACAAAGAAATAAGCGACCATATCAATCAGTGTTGTAACCAGCCATGATATTGGGAAACACATATAGATGACATCAATGGTGTTATAAACTGGGAAGACAAACTTCAGCCACAGCATTCTGGTGACAATAATGCCAGACAGCATAATGACAGCTGGCAAGGTTGAATGACCCATGCCACACATCGAATTGCCCAGAATATCAAGCATGCCATTTAGTGCCAGGAACATGCCAATCCAGAATAAGCGTTTCATGCCAATTGCCACAACCGGTGCTTCGTCGGTATATAGCAACAATAAGGTTCCACCGAAACGATAAGCTAATGAGCCAATCAGCAATGCACTTCCACAGTCTAACAGCATGGTAATGAACATGATCTTGAGGATTCTTTCCTTGCGACCTGCCCCCAGTGATTGGGATGTAAAGGTAATGGCAGCACTGGAGAAAGCCATCATGCCAATATAGATGAAGTTTTCAATATTGATAGCAGCAGTATTGCCAGCAACAATAGTCGAGGAATCAAAGGAGTTGATAGCCGACTGGACAATCATGTTAGTAAAGGAGAAAGCCATGCCCTGAATGCCTGAAGGAACACCGATTCTCAGAATCTCTTTGACACTGTCCTTATCAATATGAAGCTTATCAAGTTCAATTCTGGTACAATCTGTCTCACTTAAAAGAGCCCGCATTATCAGTAGCATTGATAAGGTGCTGGAAATAACCGTTGCCACAGCAACACCCAGGACCGAAAGCTTGAAGAAGACAACAAAGATGACATTCAATATTGCATTGACAATACCTGCAACAATGAGATAATTCATTGGTCGTTTTGTATCACCTTTGGCACGTAAGATACCAGAGGCAAAGTTGTAGGTTATCAAACTGAAGGAACCAAAGAGATAGATCCTAAGATAAGTGGTTGAAAGGTCAAGGATATCTGCCGGTGTATCCATCAGCAAGAGAATTGGCCTTGCCACAAAGATACCAGCAATCGACATGGCCACACCACAGAATAGACCCATGGTAATGGCACTATAACAGGCTTTTGACGCCCCTTCATCATTTTTGGCACCTAAGTATCTGGCAACCAGAACATTGGTACCAACGGCCAGTCCCTGGAAAAGGGAAGTCCATAAATAGATGATGGAACCAGTCGCTCCCACCGCTGCTAATGGCAGTTCGCCGGCAAATTTTCCAACAACGATGGTATCAACAGCATTGAACAGCATCTGCAAGAGGTTGGTAGCCATAAGTGGCAAAGAGAAGATGAAGATATTCTTCAATAGAGGTCCATTGACCATGTCAATCTTGTTGTGTCTCATGGGTATAATTGTATCACTTATATCTTCTTTTGGATTATGCACTAGAGTCCAATTGTGCTAGTATTAGGATATTAACAGGAGGTACAAAATATGTATTGCAAGAATTGCGGTGCCTTATTGAATGATAATCAATCAGTTTGCTTGGACTGTGGTGTTAGAGTTGGCAATGGCAATAACTATTGCCAGCATTGTGGTTGTCCTGTTCATCCTGAACAGGACGTCTGCTTAAGCTGTGGTGCTGATCTTAAACAGACAACCGGTGATATACCATCTGATAAGAACAAGACTGTTGCCATTCTCCTTTGTCTCTTTCTTGGCTGTCTTGGTGTTCATAACTTCTACCTAGGTGAAACAAAGAAAGGCTTCTTCCGCATCCTGATGACATTCTGCTGTGGAATTGGTGAAATCCTGGCCTTGGTCGATTTGATCCTATTGCTAATAGGAAGCTATAAGCATAGCACTGAAACTTATCTATTCTAAAACGAGTCCCCAAAGGGACTTTTAAAATATGAAGAATAACAAAACAATCTTTATTG
>JAQXQU010000041.1 GCA_029101345.1 Erysipelotrichaceae bacterium
TGTCAGCGTCAGTTACCCTGCTCAACAACTGATTCAATGCCCACCTATATTCAGTGTAATCTAGAGTCTTTGTCTTTCCTTCTGTTAGTTTACTGATTGTACCCCACAAATCGTCTCGTGTCAATTTTGTTGCATCTTTAAGTCCTTTCGATTGATAGTAGTCGAACAACAATCTGAGGTTGCGAATAGAAGTGGTCTTGTAATTCGTAGCTTCCGGCCCGAAAATAATCTTATTCTTGTCATTTACAGCCAGCCCTCTGTCATCAGCTGTAATTCTCTCATATGATGTGATTACACCGCCTCGAATGTCATCCAGAAGCTCATTATAGACTTTGTCAAAAAGATTGGTCGAAACCTCGGATACTGTCTCTTCATCACCTAGTGCTTGCTTACAGAACTCTTTGAAAACTCCATCTTGCCTGCGGAACTCACCATTCTCACCTGGGCGAAGACCTTCAACAAAATCAGTATAGTCGTATGAAGGATGGAACTGAACGAAGCCAATCTGACAACAACCTTCTTTAACCAAAGTATCCCAATCTTTTGTCCCATTTGATACAATATCAGCTGCAACAGACTTAGCAATGAAAGTTTTTCCCGTACCAGGCGCACCGGTAAGTATAAGATTATGTTTTAACATAATCAGTTTCTTATAAAGAGCATTCCAACCTTTATCTAGATTTAAAGGTTTAGTCGATGATCTTCCTCCTAGAATGTTTAGTGCCTGCTCAAGATTATTCTTGATATTTTCTCTGATATCCATGGTAAAATTAAGTATTAGCTATTAATAAATGATTTGAAGTCAGAAAACTTTTCCGTCACTCTTGATGAGTTTTGTTTATCAGTATTTTCTATTAACCCAGCAGTTTCTAGAATTGACTTTAAGTAAGACGTTGCTGTCGTAGCTACTGGAGCATAATAACCATCTCGCCCTTTAGCATAAATCTCGTAAGAAATCTTACTTCTTCTATTATTTTTTAATATTCGTATTGCGTCTGGTATAGAATGATTTTCCTTTCCTAATACAAGATATATAGAGTACAAGTATTCATTCCACTCAATTTCTCCAAGTGAATCAAATAAAGAATACGCTATCCTAAATTTATATCCATTCTCATCGTCTGATTGAAGCAAATTCATGAAACCCTTCCAGAATAACTTTCTTTGAGCTTCACATAAATAATCAATTATCAATTCTCTTTGTTGAATTTCTGACTGTTCAAGTTCAATAATGGATTTCTCTAGATAATAAAAAACCTTGCCATCATCAGTAAATCTAAATATCGACGCTTTACTGTAGTCAACAAAACCCATCAATTTGAACAACGGAATAAGTGTTCGAATTGCGCTAGCTCCTGGCCCACCTAATTCTGTAGACTTTTCTTGTAACTCTTTATATGAATATTCTCCATCAAAAGCAGAATGTGCTATCTCATATAATTGCACAAAATCTTGGCATCTATCCTTTGTAAGCCCACTACCAGAAAAGTATAAATTGATATCAGTCTTGATTTTCATTTTTAAAGTTGTTTTAGGATTTCTTGTGCGATTGCGTACGATAACATAGGTGGAACTGCATTCCCTACCTGCTTATATTGACTGCCCCTAGTTCCTAAAATTTCAAAATTATCAGGGAAACTCTGAAGCCTGGCATTTTCCCTAACCGTAGGTATCCTATTTTCTTTGTAGTGAAAATAGTTCCTATGTCCAGTATCAACAGTATTTGACTGCCTATCGCTTCCCATTCTCTCAAAAGCTTTGTTATATTTTCTCACCTCCCAATACTCACGAGGGAGGCAACGAATATTTCCTCCATCAGGAATTTGACTAATAATACTAATTGTTTGTTCTGAATGGCTTGTAATATCTTGATTGAACAACACATTGTTGTCTCCTCTCATTTTCCTCTGATACTCAGATGACGGTAATGATGGATATACAGAACTGTCAGCAAGTCTTAAGTCTTCAATTGCTTCTTTGCACGATACTTTTGTTTGTATTTCTTTTGGGAATTTAAAAACATCTTTTCTCAATCCTATGTAGAAAACACGATACCTATTTTGAGGTACCCCATAATCTGCTGCATTCAACAATTTATATGCAACTTTATAACCTAGACCGTTCTCTCCGAACAAATCAATAACACTTTTTACAAAAGAGCCTTTATTCAAAGTAAGCATACCTTTCACATTTTCTATGACGAAGAAATCAGGCTTTGCAATCTTCACGGTTTCGTAAAAATCTAGATACAACCTATTTCTTTCATCATTGATATCTCTTTTGCCAACTGTACTAAAGCCTTGGCACGGAGGCCCCCCAATAACACCGGTAATGCTACCGTTTTCTAAGATTTTCGGTAATTCAGTCTTATTAAAGACATCAACAGGCATAACCATACCTGTTCTATCCTTTCTGTTATGATTAAAAGTCTTGATTGCATCTTCCCACAAATCTACACCAGCCACGACCTCAAATCCTGATTGTTCGAAGCCAAGACTTAATCCGCCAATTCCACAAAATAAATCTATTATTTTCATTACTTAATATAATCTTTTAAAAGGTCAGCTATCGCCTTTGCTAACAATGGTGGAACGGCATTTCCCACTTGTTTATATTTACTACCTCTGCTACCTTCAAATTCAAATGAATCCGGAAATGATTGAAGTCTTGCAGATTCTCTAACAGAAGGAATTCTGTTGAATAAAGGGTGAAAATAGTTACTATGCGCGTTTCCTGTGTCAATTGTACAAGATTGAGCATCCTGTTTTAACCGTTTGTATGCAGATGAATGCCTATTATTGCGTTGAGATGGCCATAATTCAGACGGAACATCAGACCAATTGCCCCCTTGAGGCACAAAAGATATCCTTTTTTGAACAATATCAGCAGGATACCTAACTTCGTGATCTAAGAGAACTGTTGTCCCATCCTTCATCAATTTTTGATATGAAGACATTGGTTTTGCCTGTTCAAATTGCGTAGTTCCAATCTGGTCTTCAAATCCATATATATCACTTAACGCCTCGTCAACAGTAACCTTCGGCAATACTTTTAGTTTTGAAAAATCAAATTCTTTTGAACAAAAGTCTTTGTTGATGCCAATAATTATTGCTCTCTTCCTACATTGAGGAACGCCATAATCAGATGCATCTAATACAGACATACTAACCGAATAATTCATTTCAGTCAATAATTCGGTTATTCTATCTTTCGCGTAGCCATTATCGCGAGTTAAAAGACCTCTAACATTTTCAATGAGAATTGCTTTAGGTCTCAGTACATCAACAAATCTAATGTATTGGAAAAACAATTTGTTTCTTGGGTCATCCTTCTCTTTTTGCCATCTATTTGCTGAAGAAAAACCCTGACAAGGTGGTCCACCAATAATCACATCGGTTTTACCATAAAGACTTCGTATCTGGTCATCTGTGACTTCAGAAATATCCCCACAGATAACTTTTGCATTTTTGAAATTTCTAGCAAATGTATCAGTAGCATCCTTATTAAAATCTATGCCCCCAGTAATATAATAACCGGACATCTCAAAACCCTTGCTAATACCACCACATCCACAAAACAAATCTAATACTCCAATTTTACCATTACCAATATTTGCTATATTCATCTTATCTTTTGTGATATCCATTACCTCGTTAAACACTTCTTCTTCACCATCCATAAGAGCTGCCATCTGGTCAGCCAACCACAATTTCAGTAGCTCTTCTGAATCGGTCTTCAAAGCTTCAGCAATTATTGGAATCTGTTCTTTTCTCACAGATCTTTCACCTCTCTCGATACGACTATACATAGGAACACCTATACCCAAAGCCTTGGCCATAGTGCTCTGCGTAATCTTTTCAGCCTCACGAAGAGACTTGATTTTGTCTGAAAATAACATCGAACCTTGCTTTACTCTGTAATAGTTGACAAATTTAGGCAAATTTTTCACTATTTCAGTATTTGTGCCGATAATGATTTCAACATCTTCAATATCTTCATTATAGCCATTAAGCAATAAAATACTTGAACATCTTGATTATCATATTATCCGATATAAAAAACCACCCTCCCTAGAACAATCTCTGAGGAGGGTGGCGTTGCGTTACGGCCCGATGGCCGGACAGAAGGAGGGACTAGCCCAGGCGGACGGCCTTCATCATCTCACCGGACTTCTCGCCGGTTACGGTGTTCACGAAGAAGTACTTGACGAACACGCGAGGAGCAGCCTCGTTAGGATAGCCGCACTTTGCTGTGTAGGATGCCTTGAGGTCCACTGGAGT
>JAQXQU010000042.1 GCA_029101345.1 Erysipelotrichaceae bacterium
CTTCAAGCCTGCCCAATATGTTGATCCGGCAGATTTTGATGGCAAGGAAATCGATACAGAGAAGAAAATTGAAGAGCTTAGACGCCTTCTTAAGGAAAAGAATGCGGTCATTACAAAACAGAACAAGCCCGAAAGAGTCGTTTCATCCAAGAAGGTTGCATCATCTATTAAAGTCGAAGAGCAGCCATATACCGTTGAAGATGGCGTTATCGTCCAGGCTAATGGCTTGTCCTTTGTCGATAACATTGTTTCTGGCCGAGTCGACGAAATCTATGTAGAAAACAACACTGGCAAGGACATTGAAGGATTGACCATCGATGTCAAGGCACATCCTGCTCTTTGCAGCGCGCTTTCAAAGAGCCTTCCTGTTGTCAAGGCTCACAAGAGCTACAGCATCAAGGATGTTGAGCTGTTTATCAATGAGGATTACCTGAGCCAGGTGACATATGATACAAACTGTTATCTTGAAATAACGGTATCTCACAATGGAAAAACGATTTCCTACGATTATGCTGATCTTGAAATCGATGAGAATGTTCTTGGAGCTTTTGTAAAGAAGAGCAGTATGGAGTATTCGGATATCCTGTCCATCCGAGGAGAAGAAGATGACTACTATGTAAATCCGGATTTAGAAGAAAGTCCTGATAGAATCTATGTACCATGTGGATTTGGCAACTCTGACCAGGGATTCTTTATTTATGGAATCAAAAAGGCAAAGCTTTGCCAGCATAGCTTCGGAGATATTTACGCACTCGTCTATAACTACATGGTTCGCAATTCAAGAATGGATCCAAATGAACTTCCAGAAATCCTGAAGAAGTTGGATTCTCCAATAGCGATTGACTACAAGCCAATCTATAGACTGGCAATCATCATGTTGCAGATGATCAGGCACAACTATGCAAATACAAGTTTGAGTATCAACTATGATGGCCCAAAGAGCGATTTTGATTATGCCGTCATGGTCATTGATGACTATGCCAAACGTTATGCAAGACTTCTGAAGGTTTCCTTCGAACCGGTCTTAATTACTAATTCTGTAAAGGGGCAGAAGGTCTCTTCAGATAAGCCAATAGGCATTTATGCTTTGAATAACATGGAACTTTTGACCAACGCCAGGGAAATCTGGTATGGGCATAAGCTTACATACAAATTGGATAAGACAAATCTACCAGATCTTGAATATATACTTAAGGAAATATCAAGCTTTGATACCTTCAGAGAAGGCCAGTTCGAAGCATTAGCCGGCATGCTTTCATCAGGCAAAAATACTGTGACGATAATGCCTACAGGAAGTGGAAAGTCATTCATTTATTACATGGCCTCACTCCTTGAACCGCTACCTATTTTTGTTGTGGCTCCGACGGATATCCTGATTGAAGACCAGCTTAGAAACCTGCACAAGTTCCACAACATGGACAATGCTGCCCATTTGAAGATGGTTGAAGATGCAGATTTCAGAGATTACGACATTCATAACAGCATCAACTATTTGACGCCAACAACCCTGACAAACAGGCATCTTTTCAGCAGGTTCAGAATCACGTTCAATACAGGTGAAAACAAAATTAGATAATATAAATCAAGTCTAAATTGGAGATTATTCTGAGATATCGATATAACGTGTTTTGGCCACGATCAAAAGACGATCAGATATCGTTAATGATGATATGGATTATGTTTTGTTGATACGTTCAGGTGTTAGAATTTAATCGTATCGATACAATTCGCCACTTTTGGACATTCCGTAAATTATCGCAAGTAATTTACGACATGCGGCGATCCTGGCAACTTTTGGTTTTAATGGGACCGGCTGTTGCCTTTTTCTTTGGTAGAAGTTATATATCGGATCATTCTTTTTCAGCCTGATATTACAGCTTATCGCCAGATAAAGAAGACACCTGAGTCTTTTATTGCCTTTCTTTGAAATGGAGAGATGATTGCCGTCATATTTTCCGGACTGCCTGATCATGGGATCAACGCCGGCATAGGATGTTAGCTTATTAATACTCCCAAATCTTTCGACATCGCCAATCTCCGCAACGATGCGTGCAGCCAGATTCTCGCCAATACCCGGAATCGAGAAAAGCTGATCAAACAGCATTTCCTTTCTCGCTTCATTAACCAGTGATTCAAGGACATCATCGGCCTCTTTCCGTATCTCTTCTATGTGCTTTGCAAGAAGTACGAGTTTTAAGACGATCTCATCATCTGTGTCACATCCTGAATAGACTTCATCAGCCCACTTTTTGATGATGCCGACATGTCTTATGATGAATCCTTTGTTATGGCCTGTCTTTTTTTCAAGATAGCTGATCATTGTACTTTCTTTTGCTTTAAGGATAAGGTCAGGGTGCGGCCATTTCTTTAAGACTTCCATGGCTAAAGGATTATAAATGTTCCTATTTGGAAAACATGAATCAAAGTCAGGAAGTGCGATATCAAGGTAAGCTCTAAGTGTCACTTTATACTTTCTTAGATGTTCTATGGCATCTTCATAATAGCGATTGAGCTTTTGAAGCTGTTCATGTTTTGATTCAGGTGACTTATAAGGATTCAGGTGTTCTTTGTCTGATCCATAATAGACTTTAGCGATGTTTTTACAGTCTAGCGGATCGGTCTTATTGGAATGGAGTTCGGTCTGGCGGTATTTGGCTGAAATAAGTGGTGAGATGATGTAATAAGGCAGCTTATGATCATCAAGATATTTTCTTAAGACCTGATGATAGACGCCAGTTGATTCAAAGACATATGATATCTCATCAGTATCATATGTCTCCCTGAGCCTTGATGCATAATCCTCAAGTTCTTTAAAGGATGACTTTTTGAATATCAGAACTCTTGGCTTAGAATACGATGTATCCTGGTCCTTGAATCCCTGATAATGGCAGTTCCCCTTGGATACATCAAATGTCACAATGACACCCTGCATAAATAAATGATTTCCTTTCTGATAGCTATGAATGCTTCCTTATAAATCACTCTTATCTATTTTCGTATCAGATCCAGCATCACTGACATATCAGGTGTTATTTAGATATAAACAGACTCAAAATGAAAAAAGGAAGCAGAATGTTTTTGTTTACAAAGTCATGTATTACTACAAGCTTTTAAAAGCCACACATTCTTACTATCCTTATGATTTTCTCATCAATGCATATACAAGAAAACCAGACATTCAATCGCAACAATTTATGCGATATCCTGTCTGGTTTTATAATACGAAAAGCCAGCAATGCTGGCTTAGTGCTTATGGCTCCTAAAGGCCTTTTCATAATAGCCATAGATCATCTGGTCTTCTTTATTGACAGGCCAATAGTCAAGGTCTCTATGGAAACTGCCAATAATGGCAGAAGGTGCTTTGAAGAGCTTTTTGATAAAAGTGATAATGTTAAACATCTGCTGGTCCTTCTTTCTGGTTTCATTATGGTTTTTAGGGACAGATGTTTGAACATAGTGTCAATTGAGTAAGATCAATTCAACAAGCAATTGAGTTATTCTTCATTGGCGACAATCTGATAATAGGCATTGGATGTCAGATAATAGACAATCAGATAGAAGATGGCACAGATCAAGGCTGAGATGCCGGTAACAACAATCATCAGTTTAAGATTGGCAAAGCCAAAGAGCCTTAGCATGGAGAAGATGAAT
>JAQXQU010000043.1 GCA_029101345.1 Erysipelotrichaceae bacterium
GGCAATGCTGATAGGATTGCCCTTTTCATAAGCTAGCGGGTAACCAGCAGATGCCACTACAACACAAGCAGCGCATTCATCAGCGAATCTGATTTCAACTTCAGCCAGTCTTTCTTCACTGACCGCCTTCATGATTGTGAAAAGATCGCTCTTCAATAATGGCAATACTACCTGGGTTTCCGGATCACCAAAACGGCAATTGTATTCAATGACTTTTGGACCATCCTTGGTAATCATCAAGCCAAAATATAGACAGCCCTTGAAGGTTCTTCCTTCCTTCTTCATAGCTTTGATGGTTGGCAAGAAGATTTCCTTCATGCAACGCTCAGCAACTTCCTTTGTGTAATAGGGATTAGGGGCAATAGTACCCATTCCACCAGTATTCAAGCCTTCATCATTGTCTTTGGCTCTTTTATGGTCCATGGAAGAAACCATTGGAACAATGGTATTGCCATCAGTGAAGGATAGAACTGATACTTCTGGACCTTCCAGATATTCTTCAATGACAATCTTGGCACCACTTTTGCCAAAGACATGGTTTTCCATCATATCCTTAACAGCTTTTCTGGCTTCAGCTAAAGTCATAGCTACAATAACACCCTTGCCCAAAGCCAACCCATCAGCCTTGACAACTATTGGTGCACCTACTTCATCCAGATAGCCAAGAGCCTTGTCCATATCGGTAAAGGTCTCATACTTGGCTGTTGGAATGCCATATCTTTTCATCAGGTCCTTGGCAAAGGCCTTGGATGATTCGATAATCGCCGCTTTCTGATTTGGCCCAAAACATGGAATGCCTCTTTTTTCCAGGATATCCACCAAACCCATTGCCAGTGGATCATCTGGCGCAACAACTGCATAATCAATGCCCTTGGAAACAGCAAACTCTTCAATGGCTTGCAAATCAGTTGCTTTGATATCAACACATGTCGCATCTTTGGCTATGCCGCCATTGCCAGGCAGACAATAGATTTCATCGATATTCCTGTTTTCCTTTAATTTTCTAATCAAGGCGTGTTCTCTTCCACCACCGCCTACAACCATTAATTTCATATTGCCTCCTAATGATGGAATAAACGCATGCCAGTAAAGCACATGACCATATCATATTTGTCACAAGTCGCGATAACATTGTCATCACGAACAGAACCACCTGGTTCAACAACATAGGAAACACCTGAACGATGAGCTCTTTCGATATTGTCACCAAATGGGAAGAAAGCATCAGAACCAAGGACAACACCCTTGACATTAGCCAGATAGGCTTTTTGTGCGTCCCTGGTAAAGGCTTCTGGCTTTTTAGTAAAGGTATTCATCCAGACATCATCACCAATGACATCCAGATAGTCTTCCGACAAATAGACATCAATGGCATTATCACGATCTGGTCTTTTGATTTCCTTCTTGAATGGCAGATCAAGAACCATCTTTGATTGTCGTAAAATCCATTTGTCGGCCTTTTCACCAGCCAGTCTTGTACAATGGATTCTTGACTGCTGACCTGCACCAACACCTATTGCCTGGCCATCATAGGCAAAACAGACAGAATTGGATTGGGTATATTTCAAGGTAATCAGGGCAATGATCATATCCCTCTTGGCACTAGCAGGCAATTCCTTATTATTGGTAACGATATTGCCTAATAGCTCTTCAGATATCCTGTAGTCATTGTGGCCCTGTTCAAAGATGACGCCATTGACCTGTTTTCTTTCGATTGGCTCACAGCTATAGTTTTCATCCATCTTCAGAACAACATAAGCACCCTTCTTCTTTTTCTTGAGGATTTCCAAGGCTTCTTCATCATAGTCAGGGGCAATGATGCCATCAGATACTTCACGGCTGATGATCTTGGCACAGGTGACATCACATTTGTCAGAAAGGGCTATGAAATCACCAAAGGAGGACATGCGGTCTGTACCTCGGGCTCTGGCATAAGCCATGGCAATTGGCGAATCATCAAGACCTTCAATATCATTTACAAAGAAAGCTCTTTTCTGTTCATCGCTTAAGGGATTGCCAACGGCTGCTGATGTTGGTGAAACATGCTTAAAGGAAGTTGCGGCTGGAAGATGCAAGGCTTCCTTCAATTCCTTGACCAGCTGATAGCTGTTCATGGCATCAAGCAGATTGATATAGCCTGGACGTCCATTAAGGACAGCAAATGGCAAGTCCTTGTCATCATTCATAAATACGCGAGCTGGCTTCTGATTGGGATTGCAGCCATATTTTAGTTCTAATTCCTTCATAAGACTCCTTTGACTATGCGTTCTTATTGATCATGCGATCTTCATAGGAGAGATCATGCAGATCAATATAGCGAACATATAATGAAATGCGGTTTTCAGCATCAAGACTGTTCCAGATCTCATCAGTGAATTGATCAATATCAGCAGGGATTTCCACTCTTTCTGGTTCACCCATGAAAGTTGGAATTGGATTTCCATCTGTAATATAGGTATGAATGAAATGACCTAGACCCTTTAAAGCCTGATAGGAATAGGAATAGCGGGCACAAGCAGAGCCATTAGGATCCATGGACTTGAGAATTGACATGCGATAGCTGAAGTCATCATCATTGAACTTCAGAATGCCTGAGATTCTTGGTGTATAGTTTGGACCATCAGGTTCAAATTCCCTTGTTTCCAAGGACTCTTCAAATGACAAGCCCTGGGCAAGACCTTCAATTACTGTATCAGTCTGATTGCCATTGGTGACAACCAGGTTGTTTTCATATTCACGAATAGCTGCATAGATGATGAGGCTCGGATCTTCAACCTTGGAAACATCAAAGGGTTCAGTATATAGTTCATTGCCAATCTGATTGAAGATACGGTTTCGGGAATTGGCGCTGCGACCCATAATGAAGTAGGCAACAGCAGCCTTGTCTCCATCAGGAGTCTTGCCAATGATAATTCCTCTTCCTACATAAGGGTTGCCGCCAATCAATTCCTTGATGGGACTGATCTTGTATACGTTCATCTTTTCCTCCTATTTAGCTATTTCCTTTGCGATCATTTCCACTGCAGCTGGCAGGATTATCCATTCTGCTTCTTCCATGACCCTTAATTGCAATGCTTCGGCTGTATCGCCATCCTTGACTTCAACAGCCTTTTGCATGATGATTTCTCCACCATCTGGTATTTCATTGACAAAGTGCACAGTTGCACCTGTCACCTTGACGCCTTTGGCAAGGGCTGCTTCATGGACATGCAGACCATAATAGCCTTTGCCACAGAAGGAAGGAATCAGTGATGGGTGGATGTTAATGATTCTTTTTGGATAACGGGATGTAAATTCCTCTGAGAGGATGGACATAAAGCCAGCCAGGACAATCAGGTCAATCCCATATGCTTCCAGTTTCGCAATTATTGCCTTTTCAAAGGCTTCCTGACTCCCACATTCCTTCTTATTGATGCAGATGGCATCAATATTGGCCTTATCTGCTCTTTTCAAGGCATAAGCCTCAGGCTTGTTGGAGATGACAAGCCTGATCTCGCCATTATTGATAATGTTATTGTTTTGGGCATCAATCAAAGCCTGAAGATTGGTTCCTCCTCCTGATACAAGAACTGCTATTCTTGCCTTATTCATTGAAGAATGACCCCATCTTCTGACTTGATGATTTCACCGATGACATAAGCACCAGCTTCACCATTTTCCTTTAGGATATCCAAGGTCTTTTGGACATCTTCCTTATTGACAACAAGTGTCATGCCAACACCCATATTGAAAGTATTGAACATATCCCTTTCAGCAATATTGCCAGTCTTGGCAATCAGCTTGAAGATTGGCAGGACTCTGACATCTTCCTTATTGATTCTTACGCCCAGACCCTTAGGAATGGAGCGTGGCATATTTTCATAGAAGCCACCACCAGTAATATGGGAAATTCCTTTGACTTCAACTTCTTCCAAGACCTTTAAGACTGGTTTGACATAGATTTTGGTTGGCGTTAATAGTGTTTCACCAAGTGACTGGCCACCAAGTTCTGCCACCGGCTTTCTTAGGTCGCTATTTTCAACATCAAAGACTTTTCTTACAAGTGAGAAGCCATTGGAATGAACACCAGAAGAAGGCAAAGCAATCATGACATCACCTTCCTTCATCCGATTCTTATCAATAACCTTGCTGCGATCGACAATGCCAACCGAAAAGCCTGCCAGGTCATATTCATCAACAGGATAGAAACCTGGCATTTCTGCTGTTTCACCGCCTATCAGTTCACTGCCAGCCATGACGCAGCCATCACAGACGCCTTTGACAATCTGTTCAATCTTTTCCGGATAGTTTTTGCCACAGGCAATATAGTCAAGGAAGAACAAAGGCTTGGCACCACAGCAGATAACATCATTGACACACATTGCCACACAATCGATGCCAACTGTATCGTGCTTATCCATTAAGAAGGCCAGTTTGAGCTTTGTGCCAACACCATCAGTACCTGATACCAGGATTGGCTCCTTATAGTCTTTAAGATCAAGGGCAAATAATCCGCCAAATCCACCAATATCGTCACTCTTGCCATTGATCATGGTTCTGGCAATATGCTTCTTCATGAGTTCTACTGCCTGATAACCGGCTGTAATATCAACGCCCGCAGCAGCATAGCTTTCTGATTTTGATTTAGTATTCATATTTATTCCTTTCCATCCCAGCAATAGGTGCATAATCTGCATTTTGGTAAGCCAATAGCTTCCACTACGCCTTCCAATGACTGGAATTCCAATGATTCAAAGCCATACATCTCACAGATGGTCTTACGCAGTTTCTGACCCCTTTCTGTCTTTGAATCACTATATTCGCTAATATGGTTTAGACCTTCTTCCCCTTCAAGCTCAATAATGACCCGTCTAGCCAAGAGCTCCATTTCATTTTTGGAAGAAGAGAAGTTCAGGAACTTGCAGCCATACATGATTGGTGGACAAGCTGAACGCATATGGACCTGTTCAGCCCCGTTCTGATAAAGGAAGTCGACAGTTTCCTTCAACTGGGTACCACGGACAATGGAGTCATCTACAAACAGCAATGAACGATGCTTGATCAGTTCCGGTACCGGTACCTGTTTCATACGAGCTACCTTGTTTCTTTGTGACTGGTTAGGTGGCATGAAGCTCCTTGGCCAGGTTGGTGTGTATTTGATGAAGGGTCTTGAGAACTTGATGCCAGTCGCATTGGAATAGCCAATGGCATGTGGTGTTCCAGAATCCGGTATGCCACAGACATTATCAATGCCTTCACATAAGCCAGCTTCCTTGTCATTGCGGGCCATGATTTCCCCATTGCGATAGCGCATCTCTTCAACATTGACACCCTCATAATTGGAATTTGGATAGCCATAGTAGGACCAAAGGAAGGCACAGATTCGCATTTCCTCATTGGCTTCCTTCAATGTAATGACTTCATCTTTTGTCAATTCAACAATTTCACCAGGTCCTAGTTCCTTATAGTCGACATAACCTAATTTCTGATAGGCAAAAGATTCAAAGGAAACACAATGACCCGTCTCATTCATGCCAATATGGACAGGCAATCGGCCCCACTTGTCCCTAGCGGCAATAATATGGCCATCATCCTTGAGGATGAGGATAGCCATGGTTCCCTCGATCTTCTCCCAGGCATATTCAATGCCTTCAGCAATGCTTTCCTTGCGGTTGATCAAAGCTGCCAGCATTTCAATAGGATTGATACGGCCACCGGATAAGGCATTGAAGTGTTCCTTGCCTTCGGTTAGAAACTCCTGCAACAGTTCATTCCAGTTTCTGATTATGCCTACTCCACAAATGGCATAAGCGCCAAAACCCGCTCTGATAATGAGCGGTTGCGGTTCAGCATCTGAGATGACGCCAATGACAGAATTGCCATGGAGTGCATCAAAGACATTTTCAAATTTAGTTCTAAAAGGTGAGTTCTGGATATTATGAATCTCACTTTGGATTCCCAGTTCGGGATCATATGCTGCCATGCCACCTCTTGATGTACCTAAATGGGAATGATAGTCAACCCCAAAGAAGACATCAGACATGGCATCTGCATGCGATGTTACGCCAAAAAATCCGCCCATGATATCCCTCCTGTTCTTAAGGCCAGTTGTATTTACTTAGCTTCAAAGAACAGCTTGGATAAAGTCATTGGATCAATATATTCGCCATCCTTATAGACACGCATATTGCCAGAAGCGATTTCATCAATAAGCATGACATTGCCATCCTTGTCATAGCCGAATTCAAACTTGATGTCATAGAGTTCAAGTCCCTTTTCAGCCATATCATCAGCGACTACCTTGGTAATCTTCTGAGTCAATGCCTTGATGTCATCATATTGTTTCTCAGTCATGATGCCTAATACTACAAGACCGTCCTTAGTTACTAGAGGATCACCTAATGCGTCATTCTTGAATGTCATTTCAACATAGGAAGGAAGCTTAGTGCCAGCTTCAACATATTCACCATATCTCTTGATAAAGCTGCCTACTGCTCTTAATCGGCAGACAACTTCCAAGCCATGGCCAAAGACCTTAGCAGGCTTGACTTCCATTGTCGTATGTTCGAGATCAGCATTTACATAGTGGTTAGGGATTTCAAGCTCATTGATCTTTTCAAAATAGTATTTGGTCATTCGCAGGTTGACATCACCAACACCTTCAATAGTCAAGCCAACAGAATTCTCACCTGGATCAAAAACACCATCCTTGCCTGTGCAGTCATCCTTGAATTTCAATAGATAGTTGCCATTTTGAAGTTCGAAGACATTCTTTGTCTTTCCTGTGTAAACCAATCTTTCAGCCATGATTTTTCCTCCTCTTTGACTAAAAAATAAAAAACGCACTCGCACTTAAAAAATAAGCCAAGTACGCCCAGACGGTCGGCATCATCTACTTTCTGTTCCACGTGGTACTCCACTTATCCGTCAGTCGCAGAAAGCTTAGCTTTAGCCACATAAATATTACCATATGACTACCTTCCAAACAACATTTCTCTTAATGAACTTTCCAATGTTTTTGGCATCAGGATAGAAGATAAAAAAACAGATAACCTCTGATCATTTGCAAAGTCTCTTCTTCACTGATGTGGGATGTTTTGCCTATAAGCTGCTCTTAGCTTACAATAAGCCTATAGCAATGAGGTGATAATGATGGCAATGTGGAGTCCCTGGCGTGGGTGCAGGAAATGCAGTGAGGGCTGCCTTCATTGCTATATCCATAAAGGTGATGCTAAAAGGCATGTCAATACCAATGATATTGTAAAGACCAAAGACTTCTATAAGCCGAAAAGACGCCAAAAGAATGGCAGCTATAAGATGAAAGGCGGTCTGGTTTATCTTTGTTTCTCCACTGA
>JAQXQU010000044.1 GCA_029101345.1 Erysipelotrichaceae bacterium
CAGGTAATTGGAAGAATTGATGCTTCCATAATCAGTAGCAGAAGTGATGCAAGCTGTTTCAGTGCTTACCTTGATTGGATTTGCGTATTGAAAAGTGAAAGACATAATAAAGTAGCACAAACTTTGTTAGAAGAACTTAAAAAAGAGTTGAAAGAACGTGGTGTTGGACTTTTAATTGCTTTAATGGCTAATAACAATGAGGCTCAGCGTTTTTATAATAGTGTTAAAGATGCATCAATTCACGATACTGGAATATGGATTGATATTAAGTAAATTCTGGCTTGTTGAACTAATATAGAGCGCAACTCTATACGTGTAATCCCCGCATGTACGCTCTGTGAGACAAAACACCCCGGACACTGAATGCCCGGGGTGTTTTGTGTCGTTGCGTTCCGAACAAGTAATTGTATCTCTTGCGCCGCTTTGCAGCTATCTTCCTAAGGCAAAAGGCGTGACTTTCTTCGTGGCACACTTTTTGCATATTTTACTGTCTTACGGCCACCCGGCTAATAGCCATGGCTATTTAACACTTTTGACAATATGAACACTATCATAAATAGGTCTTTGGCTTATGGGCAGCGGCATTGATGGAAAATGAATCAAGTGTTATCGGGGTATAGATATGCTGCATTATCTCTATGTTGTTTAAAATTTCTGTTGTAGCATTTTATGTTATAAAAGGAGTTTCTTCTTGTTATTTGATGATTATTGATATAAAATATCAATAAAGAATATGTATCATTAAGGAGGTGTCATGGAAAGAAGAAATACCATCCAGCGTTCTTTGGTTCTTGAAAGCGTCAATCGCCTGAAATCCCATGCGACTGCTGATGAAGTCTATGAAGATGTTGCAAATCGGTATCCTTCCATTAGCAGAGCTACCGTCTATCGCAATCTTGATGTCTTGGCTAAGCAGGGTGAAATCAGAAGAATTGAAGTACCAGGCAGTCCTGATCGTTTTGATCATATAGCTTCCAGACATGTCCATGTCAAATGCGACAGTTGTGGACGCTTGTATGATGTTGACATGGATTATGTCAGTGGACTGGAAAAGGGCATCAGAGACCAAAGAGGCTTTGATTTTGCTGGCTATGACATCATCTTTCATGGTACTTGTCCTGAATGCAAAAAGAAAAATGATGATACAGGAGGTAAAGAATAATGAGGAGTATCACATCACTGGACTTGCAATATGCACATCGTTTTTATGGCTTTAAGGGTGAAGCCCAGTACCTGCACGGTCACACTGGTGTTCTGACTATTGAAGTTGAAGACAGCGTTGAACCAGGCGTTAACATGGTTTTCCCATGCAATGAGATTCAGAAGACAGCTTGGGAAGTATTGAAGAACTTTGACCATGCTTTGATCTTAAGGGAAGATGATCCCCTGCTGCCTGCAATTCTGAAGGTTTATGAGGAACAGGGCATCAAGGATGGTTCACCACAAAACAAGATGAAGGGACCAGCTTTCAAGACTGAATTGGCTACTGCTTATCCTGATTGCCGTCTGGTTGTCACAAAGGAAACCATGACAGTTGAAGGCATGATCAAGATTGTCTATGACTTATTGAAGGACAAGCTGAATATTGCTAAATTGACTTTCACAAGTGGTGTCAATGCAGCAAGTGAAGAATACAAGCCAGTTGACAGCAAAAAGCGTTGTCCATTGTGTGGCATTGCGCTAAATGAAAATGGCGTTTGTCCAAAATGTGGCTATAAAGAATAAAAACTAGGAAATTTGAACTTGTCAACGAAAAGTAGACAGGTTTAAAAGGACAGCTTAAAGCCCTGTGAGAGCGTATACTCTGCAGGGCTTTTATAATTCAGCTTGTACATCGGCCTTTCATGGTTGTAGTAATGAACATATTCTTTTATGAAGTCATAGATGGATTCATACTCATTGATGTTGTAGTCGCATTTCATCTGTGCCTTGATCCATCCGTTCATTGATTCGATAACCGGATTATCAGTTGGCGTTCCGGCTCGCGACATGGACCGAATAATGTTAGAATTTAGGAAAGCTTGGCTGGAGCTTATTGAAGAATATACTGCGCCCTAGTCTCTTGTGGAAATGGATTGGCTCATGTAATTCTTCTTTTTTTATTTTTCCTAATAGTTCATCCCGGCATTTGAAGTATGGTTTCACATCACCGCGATTACCTGATATGTCCCATGTGATTATTGAATTGTTGCATGCATCCAGGAAGAATGTCCATTCATACAGTTTTCCTCTATAAGGCAAGACGGCCATGTCAGATACTATCTTATGAAGTGGAGCTGTGGTGTCCCAGCTGTTCCATATCCTGTTTTCATAGATTATGTGTTGACTACCAGGTTTTTTATACTGATAATGTCTAGCTTTGGATCTGATTCCCAAGTGTTTGCACACCTTATGGCACAGGTTGTCAGAGAATGCCAGGCCCGTATTCTCTCTTATTGCCTTAGCCAAGGCGTGATAGCCATATGATGGATGTTTCCTGTATTCACCCTTAATCAGAACTGATAGATCATTTCTGTCTTTTCTCATACTGATTAATATCTCTGCCAAGCCATTTGTAGTATCCGGATCTGTTTACAGACATGATCCTGCACAAGGAGCTGACACTGTATTGTTTACTCAATTCTTTGATGATTTCGTATTCGCATCGAATATGGAAACGTACTCCTTGCTTGCACCACCTCCTCTGGCCAGGTATCCTTTTTTTAATCGTTCGTTCCCTGTCTTCAGCTTGAGGTTCTCCAGTTCCAGGCGCTGTTCATTGGTTAATGATTTGGATGAATGAGGAGCTGCGAATTTATTGCCTCTATGTTTTCTTCCTTCTTTGAGAATTCCTTCATTATAAAGCTTCATCCAGTCTCTAATTCTCTTCTCGACTATTCCATATTTATCTGCCGTTTCCAGAAGAGAAAGATGATTCCTTAAATAATCTTCAACCACTTTCAATTTGAACTCGTAAGGATACTTTCTATTTTTGCCGCCTTTAGGTCTTCCCATAATATCTCCTCCTTTAAACCTATTATGACAATTAAAAAAGTAGACTTTTTTAATTGTCTACTTTTAGCTTACAGGTTCAAATTTCCTAGTTTTTTAAATAGTCCTTGACATAATCAATGATGATGCTTGCTGCTAGGAGCATGCTCCTCTCATCAATATCGAACAGTTCATTATGGTGGGCAGAAGAAGTCTCTTGGTCAATATCATTGCTGGAACCAACCTGGATATAGCAGCCCTTGCAGGCTTCCAGGAAGTCAGCAAAATCATCAGCTCCCAGTTTTCTTTGATAATCAGTAATGGTTCTAGTGGCATATTTGCTGCTAGCTAAAAGCAGCTCCCTGCAGACATCTTCGTCATTGATCAGGGGATTGGCATAATTGATGATGGTAGTATGGCAGTTTGCCCCATAGGAAGAGGCGATATTATTGGCAATGCTCTTGATGAGGCCATTGACCTGAAGTCTTGTCTTAATGCTAAAGGTCCTGGTGGTACCTTCAATCATGGCACTGTCAGCGACAATGTTATAGGCAGTTCCTGATTCCATTTTTCCAACACCGATAATGACTGTATCCAGGGGGTTGATGGTTGTTGAGACAATGCTTTTGAGGGCTGTTACAATCTGGCAGGCAATGCTTAAGGCATCAATTCCCAGATGTGGTGTTGATACATGGGCAGCTTTGCCCTTGACTTCTATTTTGAAATAGTCACAGCTGGCCATCTGAGGTCCAGGAGTAATGGATACTGTTCCAATAGGCAGATCAGAGACCGCATGATAGGCAACGACACGATCGAGATCTTTGCATAAGCCCTTTTGGACAAATTGTCTTGCACCCTGGCCATTTTCTTCCGACTGCTGGAAGAAGAGCCTGATTTCTCCATCAAAGTCATAATCCTTTAGAAGCTTGCCAACAAGCAGGAGTGCTGCTGTATGGCTATCATGGCCACAGGCATGCATGACTCCCTGATGAAGTGAGGCATATTCCTTATTGGTCTTTTCTTCAATGGCCAAGGCATCCATATCAGCTCTGATGCCAATGGTTTTGCCTTTTTTCTTGCCATAAAGATAGCCAACAACACCGGTTTCACCAACTCTTTCATGTTTGATGGAAAGCTTGTCGAGCTCTTCTTCGATCTTTTTGGCTGTCTTGTATTCCTGAAGGGATAATTCAGGATACTTGTGGAAATGGCGTCTTAAGGAAATGCAATAGTCCTTTTCCTTTAAAACCTCTTCGGATATTTTCATAAGTGCTCCTTCTAGGAGATGATTTCCGGATGGTCTTCATAGAAGATAGCAGGCTTGCCGCTTTTATCTAGGACCACAGAAGGAAAGCCAATGGCTGTTGCAGTGATAGTTTCCCTTTCGATTGAGGTCTTGGCAACCTTTCTTAATGTCGCAAGATCCAATAGGCTGATATCTCCTTCTACAAAGAGGAAATAGTCATTCCTTCTGATTGTAAAGCTGATGCCATCATCTTCTGGCGTCGTTTTAAGAAAATCATTAAAGCAATTGCACTCCAATAAACCTTTGGATAGGCAATAGATCTGTAATCCTTCAACTCTGCGGATAATATTGGCAAGGATTTGGTAATCATCAAGATTCCTTCTTTTTTCATCTGCCCTAAAGCAGTAGATAGCTTCAAATTCCATTTAGTGCTCCTTGATAATAATCATATAACAAACTGGCTTGATTGAAAAAATGACTTGTCAGTATAATTGGAAATATGAAATTGAAACTGATTGGCAATAAAGCCTTTTATCTAAGCGTTTTGACTATTGCTCTTCCGATCATGTTACAGAATGCTGTAACATCCTTTGTTGGACTTTTGGACAATCTGATGGTCGGAAGACTGGGAACACTTCCAATGTCGGGTGTTTCGGTTGTCAATACTCTCTTAAATATCTTCTATCTTATTACCTATGCAACTATCAATGCTTCAGGCTTGTTTTTGGCCCAGTATTGCGGCAAGGAAGATCATGAAGGCATGGCCAATTGCTTCAGAATCAAGATCTATACAACAATCATTCTGCTCGTTATCGGGCTTGTGGTCTTTGGCTGTTTTGGAAGGAAGCTGATTGCCCTATACCTGTTGAACAATTCAGCTGATGTCATTGATACAACACTTGTCATTGCCCTTTCCTATTTGAAAATCATGCTGGTGGGGCTTGTGCCTTTTGTCTTCTATTGCTGCATCTCCTTCTCCTTAAGGGAAACAGGGGAGACCGTATTGCCGATGGTTGCCTCAATTACAGCCGTTATTGTCAACCTTGTCCTCAACTATTGTCTGATCTTTGGCCATTTTGGCTTTATGGCCTTAGGATCGGATGGTGCTGCTTATGCGACAGTTGTTTCACGCTTTGTTGAATTGTTCATCGTCCTCTTCTTCATGTTCCTTAACCGTGACAAGGTTCACTTCCTTGATGGGCTTTTATCAAGAGTCAGTGTTCCAATGGATCTTTTGCAAAACATCATCATCAAAGGAGGACCGCTAGTCTTAAATGAAGTCTTCTATGCTGTAGGCATGGCAGCTGTCAGCCAGTGCTACTCCTATCGGGGCATTGATGCCGTAGCAGCTGCCAATATTACAACAACCATCTCCAATCTGTCTTCTGTTGCTACAATTGCCATGGGTAATGCGATTGCCATTATGGTTGGCCAAAGACTAGGGGCAGGCGAAATAGAAAAAGCCAAGGAGATTGATAATCAGCTGATCTTCTTTTCCTTCTGCCTGAATATCCTTGTCGGCTTTGTGCTGTATCTTTTGTCACCGCTGATTCCGCAACTGTATAACACTAGTGATGAAATTCGGATGATTGCCAGAAGGATGATTGTAGTCCTGGCTCTCTATCAGCCAATCATGTCCCTTTATATTTCCTCTTACTTTACAGTCAGAAGTGGTGGCAATACCATGTTGACATTTGTCTTTGATGGTTTCTTTACAGTGCTGGTCTCCTTGCCGGTTGCTTTCACTTTGAGCCATTTTACAGGTCTTGGCATTGTTGAAATCTATCTTATTACTTTGATGGCTGATCTAATCAAGGCTTTTTTAGGCATATACCTTATTCTTAAAGGTGGCTGGGCAAAGAATATCATCAATAATTAAAAGCATATGAAAAAAGGCATCCTACTGGATGCCTTTAGATTGCAAATGGTGATCCCCCAGGGATTCGAACCCTGGACCCACTGATTAAGAGTCAGTTGCTCTGCCAGCTGAGCTAGGGGATCAGAATGGTGATTGGTACGGGATTCGAACCCGTGAATGCCGCCGTGAAAGGGCGGTGTGTTAAGCCGCTTCACCAACCAACCATTGCAATGGCGCCCGAAACAGGACTCGAACCTGTGACCTGCCGGTTAACAGCCGGACGCTCTACCGACTGAGCTATTCGGGCATTGCTTAATTATAATAGCACAGCCATTTTTCTTTGACAACAGCTTTGGACATTTTTTTCAAATATGTTTTTGTTGTATCATAGGGGTATGAATTACCTGCCTGCTAAGCTTGTCAAACTGCGCAAGCACTACAATTTCTCACAAAACCATTTGGCTAAGGTTCTGGATATTGATGTTCTGGAATATATGGGCTATGAGAATGGGCGTTGCGTTCCTGGCTACAATCAGATCAGAAAACTGGCATCCTTTTACCATATCAGCTTTACTGAACTTTTCCGCAATGATGAAAATGCCACACTTTTCAATGTCAGGAAGGGCAGCACTGATGAAGTCAACATTTCCTACTTCCTGAAGGAAAAAAGCTTCTTTGCAAAAGCTGTTGACAAGATCAGGGATTATGCCAAGATTCATCCATATCGCTGGTATGGCTTTCTGTTTCTGCTGCTATGTGTCTTTGTCAGCTTCTTTGTTTTGCTTAAGGTGGGTTCGGAAACTCTTCCTTATACACCTACCATCAATGATACCTATCGTCTTGATGTCTCTGATACAACAGTGGTCTATATCGATAATGCTGGAGCTATCAGAGGCAGTGGTGATAATGCCAATGGCCAGATATCCAATCTATCAACAAGTCCAGCTATCAAGGTGGTAGAAGGCTCTAATTTTACAATAGCCCTAATGGCTGATGGTACGCTTCAGTCTTATGGCCTATTGGGGAAATATGCCAAGGAACTTGATGGTTTAAGCAATATCGTTGATATTGCCGCTGGCAATGGCCATGTTGTTGCAGTTGACAACAAGGGCAGACCTTATGCTGTTGGTGACAATAGCTTTGGCCAATGCGATGTCTCATCCTTTTCTGATATCATCAGAGTCTATGCAACAAATACTGGCAGTATTCTGATCAGGCGGGATGGCAAAGCCCAATATTGTGGAAGCTTCATGGGGTCATCCATGCTTAAGAACCATGATTATATCAAAGGGCTTGATTCATCGGAGAATATTCTGGCTCTGATTGAAAATGACAACAAGGTCTATTATTATGCCAAGTCCAAAGTCTTCAATGCCGTATCAAGCTGGAAGGATATAGTTGATGTTGCTTGCGGTGATGATTTCATAGCAGCTCTTGATAAAAGTGGCAAGGTCTATATTGATGTTGAAAGCGAAGTCATCAGGAATAAGGTTGCTGGCTGGGAAAACATCATTGCCATAGCTGCTGGAAATGATTATCTTGTGGCCTTTGATGGTGTTGATATTTATGGGGTTGGCAAGAACAGCTACCATCAGTATCCCGTCACCGAAGATGTAAAGGCAGTACTTCCAACTGTATCCAATGTGAAAGTAACAGTTGATGGCAAATACCTTTCCATCCAGTTTGACAAGGTAGAGAATGCCAGCGAATATCTTGTCAGCATTGATGCTGGCATCGGATACACCAGCCGCAGTGTTGCCAATATCATCAAATTTGACTTAAGCAATCTGGAGGATGGCAAGTCCTATCGCATTGAAATAACTGCCATTGGTGAAGGTGATTATGAGGATTCCAATCCTTATGCCTTTGACTATATCTATCATCAGGCAGAAGAGAATAACAGCAGCGATAATGCACCAACGGTTATTGAAACACCATTTACCATTGATATGCTCATTGGCAAGACCAAAACCAACTTTGAGGCCTATTTGCTTGGCTTGGGAGTTGATAAGGACAGGATGACTGGCATTGAAGTTGATGAAGAATGCAGTGGTGATGAAGCAGTCATTCTGGAAGTGGAAGGCATTGCAGAATTTGAGAAGATTACATCTTCCGAGCTTAAGGAAAGGGAAATCAGCTATAAGTATTGCAAGGTGGAATAATGGCAAAAATCTGGAAAGTCAGCAATATCAGTGAAGTCCTCAGTGATGATGAACTGATCATAAAAATCAGGAAAGGGGAAATCAAAGCCGATGATTTCATTACCTGTCGGGATATGGAAGGATGGATTACTGTCAAGGATTCCATTTACCAGTTCTATTTGTCCAACGATGCATTAGATGCATAAATCAAAGGGTTTTGTCATAAGATATATAAGTATAGAGGTGAAAACATGAAGCTATATAACAGCATTAATCTCAAAGTTGAGGAGTTCAAGCCTATCAAAGAAGGACAGGTCAACATGTATGTCTGTGGTCCTACCGTCTATAATCATGCCCATATTGGCAATGCTCGTCCAATTGTTGTCTTTGATACATTAAGAAGAACATTGGAAGCTTTGGGCTATAAAGTCAAATTTGTCTCCAATTTTACAGATGTTGATGATAAGATCATCAACAAGGCCTTGGAGGAAGGAACTACTGAAAAGGTCATTGCTGAGCGATATATCGATGCCTATAATGATGTGCGTTCATCCTTGAATGTCATTCCTCTTGATGCAACGCCAAGAGTAACTGAAACCATGGATGATATCATTGCCTTTATTGATAAGCTTGTCAAAAATGGCAACGCCTATGAAGTCAATGGTGATGTCTACTTCTCAGTAGATTCAGATCCGAAATATGGCGAATTATCCCATCAGAACCCTGATGATCTTCTTGCAGGGGCCAGAATTGAGGAAAATGGCCAGAAGAAGAATCCTTTGGACTTTGCCTTATGGAAAAAGACAGAGAATGGCATCAAGTGGGATTCACCTTGGGGCAAGGGCCGTCCAGGCTGGCACACCGAATGTGTTGTCATGATTGGCAAGGAATTTGGCGGTGAAATGATTGATATCCATGGTGGCGGACGTGATCTGAAGTTCCCGCATCATGAAAATGAAGTGGCCCAGTCTGAATGTGTCAATGGCAATTGCCTAGCCAACTATTGGGTGCATAATGGCATGCTGGAAACAGCCGGTGGCAAGATGTCCAAGTCTTTGGGCAATACCAAATGGGCCAAGGACGTCATCAAGGAGAATGGTGCAAATCTTACAAGATGGCTGTTGTTATCAGCTCGCTATCGTGATGCCTTGGTTTATTCCGATGAAACATTCAATGCAGCTAGAAGTGAATTATCAAGAATTGAAACTGCACTAAAGCAGCTTGAAGTCAAAGCGCAGACCAATGGCATTAGTGAATATGATGGTTTTGATACTGATATGTATCAGCAGTTTTTGGATGCGATGGCTGATGATCTCAATACACCTAATGCCTATAAGGTCATTTTTGATACCTTGAAACTTTTGAATCAGGCCTTAAGAACTAAGGAAGTTGATTATGAAAAGGCTTATGGTGAATATAATGCCATCAGAAAGATGCTTGAAGTCTTAGGTATCTATATTGAAAAGAAGACATTGAGTGCTGATGATCTGAAGGTCTATGCTGATTGGAATAACGCCAAGGCCAGCAAGGACTTTGAATCAGCTGACAAATATCGTGCTATCCTAGCGGAAAGAGGAATTCTTTAGTGGATATCAGGGAAGTCAGTGCCAATTCACTAAGCTTCATTGGTGATGCCATCTATACCTTAAGAGTCAGGGAATTCTTCATTGAAAACAAATATCAGGCATCAAATTCCCTCCATAGGATGTGCACACGCTATAATTCAGCCGCAGGCCAGATGAAGACCTTTAATCGCATGAAGGAAGCGGGCTTCTTTAGTGAAGAAGAACTGGCTGTCTTTAAAAGGGGTCGCAATAATATCCGCCATATTCCCAAAAATGGTGACCGTCTCTCCTATGAAGTGGCATCTGGGCTAGAGGCAATTGCCGGTTACCTTTATCTGACCAATCAGGATAGAATGGAAGAATTCTTCAAGGAAGTATTCAAGGGAGGACTGATGAATGAGTAATCTGATCTATGGCAAGAATTCCTTCAACGAAGCTCTTTTAGGCAAGCGAATCATCAAAGCCTATGTGCTGGAAGGCAGTCCCTATCTGAAACAGCTAAGGGATAAGCATATTCCTTATGAAATCTGTGAAAGACGTTATCTTGATAAACTCACCAAAAGCGGCAACCATCAGGGCATTGTGGCTGAAGTCAAGGAATTCAGATTAGCCAGCGTTGAAGAAATGCTCAAGGAAAAGAATGGTCTGATTGTCATTCTTGATGGTCTGAAGGATCCGCATAATCTGGGGGCGATCATCAGAACCTGTGATTGTGCAGGGGTAGATGGTGTCATTTATCGTAAGAATCGCTCTGTTGAAGTCAATGATACAGTTGCCAAGGTGGCAAGTGGGGCCCTTGAATATGTCAAAGTTGCTGAAGTGGTCAATATTGCCAGCACTTTGGAATATCTGAAGGAAAAGGGCTATTGGGTTGTCGGCTCTGATGCTGGTGCCAAGGACTATTATGATGATTTGTCCTATGACATGAATACAGTCCTTGTCATTGGTTCAGAAGGAGAAGGCATTTCAAGGCTGGTGGCCAGGGAATGCGACTATATGGTCAAGCTGCCGATGTTTGGCCATATCAATTCGCTTAATGCCTCAGTAGCAGCTGGCATTCTGATCTATGGTGTTTTAAGAGGTCGCAAAAGGTAATCCACAGGATGTGGATTACCTGTTTTTATTAGGAAAGCAAACCAAGAGCAAACCAAGAGGATCTTCTTTCATAATGAAGCCATGGAAGAAAAAGAAATTCTGCTGGAAATTCTATCTGGCAATGATGAAGCCTTTGAGAAGCTGCTTGAAAGCTATAAGCGCATGATCTATAAGATCATCTACTCCTTTCGGCTTGACTATGGCGATTATCTGATATCAGTCGAAGACCTCTATCAGGAAGCCTGCCTGGCATTAAATGAGGCAGTCAATTGCTATGACGAAAACAAAGGGACGACCTTTTCCACTTTTGCCTTTCTTGTCATCAAGCGGAATGTTTCAAAGAAGATTGCTTCTGAGCGCTCCCTATATATCCATGAAGGCTTTAGCATTGAAAGGCAATATGAAGATAGCGGCTACAACCCGGCAACAGCTGATCTGCCTTTGCTATATCATGATGAAATGGAACAGAGAAGAAAGCTCATGGACTATTTCAAGACACTAAGCAAGGAAGACCTCAGGATCATTGACCTGAAGAGTCTTGACATGTCATATGCTGAGATTGCCAATTGTCTTCAGATCAGTACCAAAAAGGTTGATAATCGCCTCTATGCCATTAAAAAAGGCATCAAGGATTATCTTAGATAATTGACAATTATTTGTGCTAAGGGCATAATGTAAATGGTTATTAGTTCCCTAATAACTTTTTATTTAGGAGGAATGAAATGAAAGAGAAGAATCAGGTCATTCTGACATGTACTGAGTGCCTATCACGCAATTATGTTACGCACAAGAATCGTAAGGTTGCTGGGGAACGTCTGGAACTGATGAAGTTCTGTTCACGCTGCAATAAGCATACTTTGCATAAAGAGACAAAGTAGAGAGGTGAAATTATGAAGTGGTTTAATTTAAGTGCTATTTTCAAGGAGATCGGCAAGATTCGTTGGCCAAAGAAGGAAGACCTTCTGAATGATTCTGTGCAGGTTGTCCTCTATACTGCCTTCTTTGCAGTATTCTTCTTTATTTGCCAATTCCTGGTATCCTTATTCCTTAAGCTGATTGGAGTTATTGCCTAATGGAAGAAAGAAAGAGCCAGTGGTATGTTGTCAATACCTACGTCGGTCATGAAAACCGCGTAGCAGAGAATCTGAAGAAGAGACTGGAAACCATGAATATCAAGGACAATCTCTTCAGGATTGTCGTTGCTGAAGAAACTCAGATTGAAGTCAAGAATGAAAAGACCAAGGAAGTGGTCAGAAATATCTTCCCAGGCTATCTTTTTGTTGAGATGGTCATGACTGACGAAGCCTGGTATGTTGTCAGAAACACTCCTGGTGTTACTGGCTTTATTGGCTCATCTGGTGGTGGTGCCAAGCCAATTCCTGTCAGAGAAGAGGAAATCGAAGCCATTCTTAAGAGAATTGGCCAGTCTGACAAGGCGGTTGAAGTTGAATTTTCTGTTGGTTCAAGTGTCAAGATCCTATCCGGACCATTCTCTGGTATGGAAGGCATTGTTGACGCCATGAACGATCAGACCCAGACTGCTACCGTCCTGATTATTCTCTTTGGCCGTGAAACGCCAACTGACATCAGCTATTTGGATTTAGCACCGGCAGATTTGTAAAAAAAGACGAAAAACTTTGCGTTTTGCAAAGTTTTTTTATTTTAGTACTAGGAATAATTAAAAAAAGGATTAGAATAGCAGGTGTGCATTTTCATGCATTTTTTAATTGTGAAGAGGGATATGTAGAAATATGAGTACTTTGTTGTCATTGTCGATTGCGACAATAGCCGGTGTCCTTTTGGCCCGTTTGTTCAAGCCTCTTAACCTGCCAAGCGTTACGGCTTATCTGATTGCTGGTGTTCTGGTCGGACCATTCTTTTTGGGCAAAGCAGGTGTTGATGGCTTGGGTTTTGTTTCCATGGAATATATTGAAAATCTTAGCTTGTTCTCAGATGTTGCCTTGGGTTTCATTGCCTTTTCCATTGGCAATGAATTCAAGTTGGAAAGCCTAAAGAAGATAGGCAAGCAGGCAGTTGTCATTGGTATTGCCCAAGCAGCTGTTACTACAGCAATTGTCGATGCTGTTTTGATCTTCTTGGCAACAAAAGGAATGTTGACAATTGCCCAAGCCATTGTCCTTGGTGCGATCGCGACTGCAACAGCTCCTGCTGCTACCTTGATGGTTGTAAGACAGTTTAAGGCCAAGGGTGAAACCGTTGATCTTCTTTTGCCTATTGTTGCCCTGGATGACGCTGTTGGCCTTGTGGTCTTCTCGGTATCATTTGGCATTGCCAAAGCCATTAGCTCCGGCTTCTTTGATATCAACGCCATCATTGTTGAACCATTGGCTGAAATCGTCTTCTCCTTGTCCATGGGTGCGGTTTTGGGCTACTTCCTGGCTCAGGGTGAAACTGAGGTCTTCTCCAAAAAGGAAAAGAGCAATAAACTGGTCCTGCTGGTTTGCTTTGTCCTATTGGCTGTTGGCTTATCCAAGTCCATTCTGCGTTATTCTGATATTGATGTTTCCTTCTCATCACTGCTTGTTTGCATGATGATGGGCTGCATCTATTGCAATCTTGACAAGCATTGTGATTCTCTGATGGCAGATGCAGAAGAATGGCAGACAGGTCTGATGGCACTCTTCTTTGTCATTTCCGGTGCTGAACTTGATCTTAATGTCTTGAACAACAAGATCTTTGTCGAACTTGGCATTATCTATATTGTCTCTCGTTGCATTGGCAAATATCTTGGTGCTTATATATCGGCCAGGGCAACCCATGTTTCACCACTGGTCAGCAAATATCTGGGCATTACCTTATTCCCTCAGGCCGGTGTTGCCCTTGGCATGTGTGTAACCGCAAGAACATTGGGCGCTGAAGGTGAAATGATTTCCAACATCATTCTCTTTGCCATCCTGATCTATGAACTGTTTGGACCAATGCTGACAAAGATTGCCCTGACAAAGACTGGCGATATCTCAACCGAGACCCTTAATAGCAACAAGAAGGACCGTGATGTCCTGATGGAAAGGTTCTTGTCATTTTTTGAACAATAATCTTGAATAAACCAATCATTTAGGTTAATATATATAAGCATCGAAATACCATAGACAGCAACGGCTTATAGGCTTAATAATGTTGCCGAGGTTAAGTGAAGATGATTCTTTCAACCTGAGCTGTCTTTGATATGCTCAGGTTTTTGTTTATTGAGTATTGAGATGTTAGAAAGAGGATCAAATGAATCAAACAGTATTAGACAGCAAACAGGCAGTAGTCGCTGAGATTACTGAAAAGCTTCAGAATTCTGATTCTGCAGTCGTTGTAGAATACCGTGGTTTATCTGTAGCAGAAGTTACAGAATTACGTCGTCTGTTAAGAGCAGAAAACGTAGAACTCAAGGTATACAAGAATACAATGGTTGAAAGAGCTGCTGAAAGCCTAGGCTACTCTGAGTTGAAGGAAACTCTGAAGGGTCCTAATGCCTTCGCATTCTCTAAAGATGCAACTGCACCTTCTAGAATTCTGGCAAAGTTTGCTAAGAAGCACGAGCACTTGGTACTTAAGAGTGGTGTCGTAGAAGGCAAGGTAGTAGGTCTTGAAACAATTCAGGAACTTGCTTCACTTCCTAACCGTGAAGGCATGCTCTCAATGTTATTAAGCTGCTTACAGTCACCAGTCAGATCATTTGCATGTGCCGTTAAGGCCGTTTCAGATGCCAAGAATGGTGGAGAAGCTCCTGCTGAAGCAGAAGCAGCTGCAGAAACTCCTGCAGCAGAATAATTTGGAAAAGGAAAGAGGAAAAATTAATTATGGCTAAAATTACTAATGAAGATATCTTAGCTTTCTTAGAAGAAGCTACAATTCTTGAACTTAATGATCTAGTAAAGGCAATTGAAGAAAAGTTCGGCGTTACTGCTGCTGCTCCAGTTGCTGTTGCTGCTGCTCCAGCTGAAGAAGAACCAAAGGGTCCAGTTTCAGTATCAGTTATCCTTTCTGCATATGGTGATAGCAAGACTGCTGTTATCAAGGCTGTTAAGGAAATCACAGGTCTTGGCTTAGTTGAAGCTAAGGGTGTTGTTGATAAGTGCCCAAGCCCAATCAAGGAAAATATTAGTGTAGAAGAAGCTGAAGAAATCAAGAAGAAGTTAGTTGCTGCAGGAGCTTCTGTCGAAGTTAAGTAAGACTGATGTCTCATTATTATACCGATAATTGCAATCTGCCTTCTGATAGGAAGCGATTCGATTACCACTTTGATAATGAGGTGTTTCAATTTGTTACCGACAATGGCGTCTTTTCCAAGACTGCTGTTGACTTTGGTAGCAGACTCTTAATTGAAAATGTTTATAGGCGAAATCTTGGATCAAGAATGCTTGATCTTGGATGTGGATATGGTCCCATTGGCATCATCATCAAGAAGTTCAACAGTGACCTTGAAGTGGAAGCTGTTGATGTCAACTCCAGAGCCGTCAGTCTGATGGAGGAGAACTGTACTATAAACAAGACTGATATTAAGGTTTTCCTTTGCGAAGATATAATCACACTAAAAAACTGTTTTGATTCTATAACACTTAACCCGCCTGTAAGGGCGGGTAAAAGTGTAATATTCAGTCTCTATGAAAAAGCTTATCAGAAGCTCAATAGTGGAGGCTCTTTATACATTGTTTTACAGAAAAAACAGGGTGCATTGTCTTCCAAAGCCAAGCTGGAAACATTATTCGACAAAGTCGAGATCCTTGACCGTGCTGCTGGCTATTATGTCATTGCCGGTCACAAAAACTAATCATTCTACACTATATTTTTGAAAGGACGGCGCATCTATGAAAGAAACAAAAACCTATCACATTGCCGAATTGGGTAAGCACTCTACTCGCCGTGACTATTCCAAGGTTTCCGGATCTCTGGAATTACCAAATTTAGTAGAAATTCAGACAAACTCCTTTGATTGGTTCAAGAACGAAGGAATCAAAGAGGTCTTTGATGACATCTACCCAATTCAAAACTATAGCGGTAATATCAGACTTAAGCTTTTAAGCTATGAGTTTGGTGAGCCTAAGTACACTGTATCTGAAAGCAAATACCGTGAAGTTAACTATTCAGCGCCATTAAGAGCCAATATGGAGCTCGAAGTAATCAATGAGGACACTGGTGAAGTTTTGACCAAGAAGGAAGAAGTCTTCCTTGGTGATTTCCCAATCATGACACCTTCAGGCACTTTCATTATCAATGGTGCCGAAAGAGTCATTGTCTCTCAGATTGTCAGATCACCTGGTGCCTACTTTGATATCTCCACTGATGACAAGACAGGCCGTGAAGCTTATGCCGGTGAACTGATTCCATCGCGTGGTACATGGCTCGAATTCATGAGTGATGACAAGAAGAATGCCTTGGGCTGCGTCATGAACATGAGCGTAGACCGCAAACGCAAGATCTTGTCCACTATTCTGTTGAAGACCATTGGTTTCGCTCTTGATCCTAGCGATGCCAAACGCAATGAGGATTCCATTTCTACTGCTAGAATGGAAACATTCCTGGAAGCTTTTGGTCTTCCTGTCCATAAGGATCTGATTCACGATAATCCAGATCGCGAATATCTGAATATCTATGAAGCTTTATATACATCATTCCTTGGTGCATATGAAGAATTGACCAATACCCTTCAGGTTGATAAGACAGATACAACTGCCAAAGCCCTAATTGAAATGCATAAGAACCAGAAGGCCGATGAAGTAGCTACCGCTGATGGTGCTAGATCATTGATGAATGCCAAGTTCTTTGACCAGAAGAAGTACGATCTGACTGCTGCTGGCCGTTTCAAATTAGGAAAGAAGCTCAATGTCATCGACCGTCTTGAACATCATGTCCTGGCCAAGGATCTATATAAGGCTGATGGAAGCATTCTTTATAAGAAGGGAACACTGATTGAGAAGGCGGAAAGAAATGTCTTAAGGGAAGAACTGGTCAAGGGTTCCCATGTGGAAGCTTTCCCATTCAGACATTCATTCTCCCACCCAACAATTGTTGAAGCTGATACAGAAAACAAGCTGGCACTTTTAGGTCGTATTCTGGCTAATGATGTCGATCTCAAGTCTGAGACCTTATATGCCGGTACTGTCCTGACTGCCAATGATATCAAGGCTTTGGCCAAGGAATTCAATAAAGTCAGAGTCTATAGTGGCATTATTGCCAAGGAAGTCAAATTAACCGAAAAGAACTATGCAGCGGTCATGGATTATGGCCAGCGCCTCTTTGTTCTTGGAAGGCTTACTGACAGCAATGGCAGAAATGTCATGGTTGAAAATGCTGATGGCGAAAAGAATTTGGCAATGCCTTTGTATCTGCCAGATCATGACACTTACCTATTGACTGATGATAATGATGCAATTATCAGACGTCGCATTGCTGAAGGTGAAGAGATGTCCGCATGGCTGGTTGGCTCTGCTTGCCAGGTTGCCTATGTTGAACATCCAAATGATCCTAAGACAATTGTCAAGCTGATTGGCGTTGATCCGCTCAATGACAAGAAGTGCATTACAATGTCAGATATGCTGGCATTATACAACTATATGTTTACACTGATGGATGGCATCGGATCATCTGATGATATCGATATGCTGGGCAACAGACGTATTCGTACAGTTGGTGAACTGATTCAGAACCAGTTCCGGATCGGTCTTAGCCGTATGGAAAAGGCAGTCAAGGAAAAGATGTCCATTACAACCGATATTGCCATGGCTTCTCCTAAGTCTTTGACAAACAATCGTCCTTTGGCTGCAGCTATCAAGGAGTTTTACTCAAGTTCACAATTATCACAATTCATGGATCAGCAGAATCCGCTTGCTGAACTGACTAATAAGAGACGTATCTCTGCTCTTGGACCTGGTGGTCTTACCAGAGAACGTGCAAGTTTTGAAGTCCGTGATGTCCATAACTCCCATTATGGCCGTATCTGTCCAATTGAAACACCAGAAGGTCAGAATATCGGTCTGATTTCCTATTTGACTACTTATGCCAAGATCAATAAATACGGTTTCATTCAGACACCATATCGTAAGGTCTTGCCAGATGGCACTGTTACTGAAGACTATGTCTATCTGTCAGCTGATGACGAAAATGACTATATCATTGCTCAGGCCAACGAAGTAGTTAACGGAAAACTGAAAGGCGAAAGAGTTGTCGCAAGAAAAGCCGGTGAAACCATCAATGCCAAGGCATCTGATGTTGAATTGGCCGACGTTTCACCAAAACAGATCGTTTCGGTTGCGGCTGCTTGTATCCCATTCTTGGAAAACGATGACGCTTCCCGTGCCCTCATGGGTGCAAACATGCAGCGTCAGGCTGTTCCACTATTAAAGCCTCATTCTCCATTTGTCGGTACAGGCATTGAGCATAAGATTGCCAAGGACTCTGGTGCTGGCATTGTTTCCCAGGATGATGGCGTTGTCACTTATGTTGATGCAATGAATATTGTCATTACTGATAAGAATGGCGTTATCCATGACTATCCATTAGAGAAGTTCCAGCGTTCAAATGCCGGTACTTGCATCAACCATCGTCCAATTGTCACTAAGGGTGAAGAAGTTCATGCTGGTGATATCATTGCCGATGGTCCATCAATGGAAAATGGTGAATTGGCACTTGGCCAGAATGTAACAATTGCCTTCATGACATGGCATGGTTACAACTATGAAGATGCCATCATCATGTCAGAAAGAATGGTCAGAGATGATGTCTATACTTCCATTCATATTGATGAATATTCAATTGAAAGACGTAAGACCAAGTTAGGTGAAGAGGAAATCACACGTGATATTCCAAATGTCCATGAGGGCGCATGCCGCAATCTGGATACGCGTGGCATTGTCCGTGTTGGTGCTGAGGTCAAGGAAGGCGATATCCTTGTTGGTAAGGTTACACCTAAGGGCCAAAGCGATGTTTCACCAGAAGAAAAGCTCTTGTTGGCAATCTTTGGTGAGAAATCCCATGAAGTCAGAGATAACTCATTGCGTGTTCCACATGGTGGTGCTGGTATTGTCCAGTCTGTCCGTGTCTTCAGAAGAGATGAAGGCTATGAACTCAATCCTGGTGTCATTGAAGTCATCAAGATTTATGTTGTCCAGAAGCGTAAGATTTCTGAAGGCGACAAGATGGCCGGCCGACATGGAAACAAGGGTGTCATTTCCAAGATTCTCCCAATCGAAGATATGCCATTCATGCCAGATGGTACACCTGTTGATATCATGCTGAACCCATTCGGTGTTCCTTCACGTATGAATATCGGTCAGGTTTTGGAAATCCATTTGGGTATGGCTGCCAAGAAGCTTGGCGTAAAATTTGCAACACCAGTCTTTGATGGTATCTCCAATGATGAACTTAAGTCGATCATGCAGGAAGCGGAAGTCTCTAATGACGGCAAGATCGTTCTAAGAGATGGCAGAACCGGTGAACCATATGATGAAAGAATCTCAGTTGGTGTCATGTACATGATCAAGCTTGCGCACATGGTTGATGATAAGCTGCATGCACGTGCTACTGGTCCATATTCATTAGTTACACAACAGCCTCTTGGCGGTAAGGCCCAGAATGGTGGTCAGCGTTTCGGTGAAATGGAAGTCTGGGCACTTGAAGCATATGGTGCTGCTCATACACTGGAAGAAATATTGACTGTCAAGTCCGATGATATCAATGGTCGTACCAAGACCTATGATGCAATTGTCAAGGGCAATGACATTCCTGAACCAGGCATTCCTGAATCATTCAATGTCTTGAAGAATGAACTTCAGGCACTCTGTGTTGATATCAAGATGCTTGATAAGGATGGCAATGAGGTCAAGATTTCCAACTTTGATGATGAAGATGCAGTTGCTGTATCAGAATCTGAATTAACAGCTATTGCTGCTGAAGATACTGAGGGCATGACTCAGCTTGATGAGGAAGGCGAAGAAGTAGCAGAAGCAATAGTTGGCCTTGATATGGATGAGGAGGGCTTGTAATAATGGCTAATAACAATTTTGAAGCTATTCAGGTATCACTAGCGTCTCCTGAACGCATCCTTGAATGGTCTCATGGTGAGGTAACCAAACCAGAGACTATCAACTACCGTTCACAGAAGCCGGAAAGAGATGGCTTGTTCTGTGAAAGGATTTTTGGTCCGACCAAGGACTGGGAATGTTACTGTGGCAAATACAAGAAGGTCAGATACAAGGGTGTAGTCTGTGACCGTTGTGGTGTTGAAATCACCAAGTCATCAGTCAGAAGAGAGCGCATGGGACATATTACCTTGGCTGCTCCTGTTGCCCATATCTGGTATCTCAAGGGCATTCCAAGTCGTATGGGCTTAGTGCTCAATATTTCGCCAAAGAAACTGGAAGAGATCATTTACTTCGTAACTTGGATCATTACTGATCCAGGTGACACTGATCTTAAATACAAGGACACTTATACGGAAGTTGAAATCCGTAACTTTGAAACCATTTATGGCAAGGGTGCCTTCAAGGCAGCTACTGGTGCTGAAGCAGTCAGAACACTGCTTGAGCAGGTTGATGTCAACAAGGAGCGCGAACTGATCCAGAAAGAACTTGAAAAGGCTCAGGGCGAAAAACGCAAGAAGGCCATCAAGAGACTGGAAACCATCAATGCCTTTGTCAATTCTGACAACAAGCCAGAATGGATGGTTCTTACTGTTCTGCCAGTTATCCCACCTGATTTAAGACCAATGCTGCAGCTCGATGGTGGACGTTTTGCGACATCTGATCTCAATGACCTCTATCGCCGTGTTATTACCCGTAATAACCGTCTGAAGAAGCTGCAGGAGATTGGAACTCCTAACATCATCGTTCAGAATGAAAAGCGTATGCTGCAGGAAGCGGTTGACGCTTTGATTGATAATGGTCGCCGTGGCAATCCTGTCAAGGGTTCCGGCAATCGTGCACTCAAGTCGCTTTCCCATTCATTGAAGGGCAAGCAGGGACGTTTCAGACAGAACCTCTTAGGTAAGCGTGTTGATTTCTCTGGACGTTCAGTTATTGCTGTTGGACCAGATCTCAAGATGTACCAGTGCGGTATTCCTAGAGAAATGGCTATTCAGCTTTACAAGCCATTTGTCATTAACGAATTAGTCAATCAGAAACTTGCTGGTTCAAATAAATTGGCCGAAAAGATGATTGAAAAGCTCGATCCACAGATCTGGGATGTCGTTGAAGATATTATGGCTAATCATCCGGTTTTCCTAAACCGTGCGCCTACATTGCACCGTCTTGGTATCCAGGCCTTCAAGCCAAAACTGGTTGAAGGAAGGGCTATCCGTCTGCATCCATTGGTATGTACAGCATTCAATGCTGACTTTGATGGTGACCAGATGGCTGTGCATTTGCCATTGAGTGAAAAGGCCAGAGCGGAAGCGGAAATCCTGATGCTGGCATCAAACAACATCTTAGGTCCTAAGGATGGTAAGCCTATCGTTACACCTTCCCAGGATATGGTTCTAGGCAATTTCTATCTGAATATGGAAGAGACTGCTGAAGAATTCTATGAACGCGCTGAATTCCTGAAAACATTAGGGGATGATGAAGCGGCTGAGATGTGGACAAGATTTGGTGATAGCGAAGGTCATGTCTACAAGGACTTCAATGAAGCAATGCTTTCATATCAGAACAAGCAGGTGCACTTGCATACAAGAATTGCCATTCCGGCTAAGTCTTTAGGCAAGACATGCTTCAATGAAGAACAGAATGATTCTTATCTTATCACTACAGTGGGCAAGCTGATTTTCAATGATCAGTTCCCTGCTGACTTCCCTTATATCAACTATGTAAGTCTGCCAAAGGGTGTCAAAGCCAATCCGCTGAAAGAAACACCAGATGATTGCTTTGTCCCTAGTGGAACAGATATCAAGGAACATATCAAGGGTATGGCCTTAAGACCTGAATTCAAGAAGAAGGACCTCGGACAGGTTATCGCCGAAGTCTTCGCACGCTATCGTACTGAAGGTTCCAGTGACATTCTTGATAACATCAAGGATCTGGGCTTTGAGTATTCAACTGTTGCGGGTATGACCGTATCTCTTGCCGATATCAATGTCGCTCCTAATAAGCAGAAGTATGTTGATGAAGCAAGAAAGAAGGCCGATGTCCTGCAAAGACTGCTCAAGAGAGGTCAGCTGACTCCTCCTGAGTGGGAAAAGAAGTTCTCTGAACTATGGTCTGATACCAAGGATATCATCGGTGATGAAGTTATGAGCAATCTGCCTCGTAAGTCACCTATCAATATGATGGCTGTCTCCGGTGCCCGTGGTAACAAGTCCCACTTTACACAGCTAGCTGGTATGCGTGGTCTGATGGGTCGTCCAACCCAGTCCAAGTCCAAGAAGGAATACCAGCCATCAATTATCGAAGTACCTATCTACTCTTCATTCCGTGAAGGTTTGAATGTGTCAGAATTCTTTATTTCCACCCATGGTGTTCGTAAGGGTCTGACCGATACTGCCTTAAAGACTGCTGAATCTGGTTATCTGACTAGACGTCTTGTTGATGTATCCCAGGATGTCATCATCATGGAAGATGATTGCCATACTGATAGAGGCTACTATGTCTCTGATATTGTCGATCCAAAGGATGATTCAATCATTGAAAAGTTCATTGATCGTATCAGTGGTCGTTATTCAAAGGAAACAGTGCTTGATCCAAATACTGGTGAAGTAATCATTGAATCCGATGAATACATCGAAGATGATGTTGCCAAGAAGATTGTCAATGCCGGTGTCAAGGGCATGCTAATCAGAAATACATTTACCTGCAAGTGCCAGGAAGGCATCTGCCGTAAGTGCTATGGCCGTAATATGGCAACAGGCAAGCTGGTTGAAAATGGTGAAGCAGTCGGTATCATGGCTGCCCAGTCCATTGGTGAACCAGGTACACAGCTGACAATGCGTACATTCCACACTGGTGGTGTTGCGGCATCGAGTGGTGATGGTGATATCACACAGGGTTTGCCTCGTGTTGAAGAACTATTCGAAGCTCGTTGTCCAAAGCGTCCAGCTGTTCTTGCCAAGATTGATGGTGTCATTGTCTCCATCGATGAAAAGGAAGACCATTCATTTGTCATTGCCATTGCCAATGATAATGAAACAATGGAACACAAGACGGGCATTTCCCAGACTGTTAGATCAAAGCTAAGCGTTGGCTCGTCTGTCAAGGCTGGTGATAAGCTGACAGAAGGCAATGTCGACTTGAAGGAACTGTTGGCAATTGCTGGTGTTGAGGCTGTCCAGAACTACATTATGCTGGAAGTCAAGAAGGTCTATGCTGTAACAGGTATTGATATCTCTGACAAGCATGTTGAGACCATCATCCGCCAGATGCTTAAGAAAGTAATTGTCATCGAACCAGGTGATTCAAGCCTATCTGCTGGTCAGACCATCTCTTTAAGAAGGTTGACAGCCCTTAACAATTCACTGTTGATGGAAGGCAAGGCTCCTGCTAAGTTTGGTCCATTGCTACTGGGCATTTCCAAGTCTTCAGTTGAAACAGATTCCTTCCTATCTGCAGCTTCCTTCCAGGAAACTACAAAGGTCTTGACTGATGCAGCTGTCAACTCTCGTGTTGATACGCTCTTCGGCATTAAGGAAAATGTCATTATCGGTAAGCTGATTCCAGCTGGTACTGGTTCCAAGTTTGATAGAGAATCTACTCGTCGAATCAATGAAAGAGCTGCTGAACTGGTTGCTATTAGAGAAGCCAAGAAAGCTGCTGCTATGGAATCAGAAGCACTTCCACCAGAAGTTATCGGTTCTAGCGAAGAATAAGAAAAAGCTGCAGAAATGCAGCTTTTTTGCTATTTATTAAGCAATAGTTCAGGATAATCTAGTAAAATAATTTTCGTGAAAAAAGTTTTGCTTGTTCTATTGTCGTCTATTCTATTAGCAGGCTGTGCCTATGCCGATGAACGTTTTGAAGTGGCATCTGATCCTTTTCCAATTCAAAAGGAACTATTGGAAGAAGAGAAGATCTATCTGGCTGTAGGTGAAGAGGCCACCATTTCAAGTGATATCAATTATTTCAGCTGTTCATCGTCAAATGAAGAAGCAGTAGAATATCAGGATGGGATCGTTATTGGCAAAAGCAAAGGCAAAAGCCAGCTCGCATGTTCGATATCCAAATACTATTATGATACGGTTACTATCGAAGTATCAGATCTTTATGAGGTACCTCATATTGATAATGGGAAGCCCTATCTTGAGGAAGGAATGTATACCAAAGAGGAAAATGATTATCTTGACTTGATCCTTGCATACCTGATTGATAAGGCAGGCTATGGTACAAGAGCAGGAGTGGTTGAAGCTGCCAGATTCCTGGCTCTGCGCTTTCCATATCGGATTTCCTACTTCTATGAAAATGGACGTATGTATACTAGTGACAGCACACTGATAAAAGTTGATGGGGAAGGGCGCTATTATCATCAGGGACTTTATCTTGATGAATCAAGATTTGAAGATATCTACCGTTATGTATCAGGACCAGCAACCTGGGGAACAAAGATCTACTCCTATACCATCAGTTCCATGATGCGCAATGGCCTTGATTGCAGCGGCTATGTCAGCTGGGCCATGCTTAATGGCGGCTTTGATAGTGGGGATGTCGGTGCTGGCTATGTAGCAGAAACTGACTTTGATCTTGATGATATTGGCATTAAGGTCAAAATCACTCCTGAAAGCATTGAAGATGTCAAAGTTGGGGATTTTATCAGCCGCTATGGCCATATTGGCATCCTGATAGGAAAAGATGATGAGAACTATTATGTTGCTGAAGCACTTGATACCGATTTGCATGTCCTGACTTATGATAAGGAAGGCCTTGTGAATAGTTCATGGGAGTATTTTATTGATATGGATGAGTATTATGGCGAGGATGGAATGCTCACAGATATGTGGTAAAGGTACATTCCCTAGGAAATAAAATCATAAAAACTTAGGGAGATTTGTCTATAAGAAAGACAGATCTCCTTTTATTAGACAAGAGATATGGCACACTGAGTATCGTTGCATTGTTATCTTTGCGAATAATTAGAAAAATAGGGTTTTTTTAATGATTTATTATTGAAAAATCATGGAAGAAATCATATAATGGTTGAGCGCTCACTGAGATATGGGAGATTGCTGGCACGCCGAGAACTGTGTGACGGAGTGATAACCAGGGAACTCACATGGAGTGAGTTATCGGATCAAATATCAATCCGATTAATGAAATGAAGGAGGAAGATTTCATGGCAAAGAATAGCGTAAGAATCAAATTAAAGGCTTACGAACACCGTTCTCTTGATATCGCATCTGAAAAGATCGTCAAGGCTGCGGAAGAAGGCGGTGTAAAAAAGGTCGTTGGACCAATCCCACTACCTACTGAAAAGCAGGTAATTACTGTTTTACGTGCAGTCCATAAGTACAAGGATTCCCGTGAACAGTTCGAAATCAGAACTCATAAGAGACTGATTGAAATCATTGGCCCAAGCGCCAAGACAGTAGATGCACTAAGCCGTTTGGAACTGCCTAGTGGCGTCGAAATCGAAATCAAATTATAAAAGAAAGGTGACATCATGAAAGGAATACTCGGTAGAAAGCTTGGTATGACTCAGGTCTTCACTGAAGATGGAGTCTTGATTCCAGTAACTGTAGTTGAATGTGAACCTAACGTTGTCCTTCAGAAGAAGACAATGGAAACTGATGGTTATGAAGCATTGCAGCTCGGTTTGGAAGACTTGAAGTTAAATAGAGCAAACAAGCCACAAATCGGCCATGCTAAGAAGGCCGGAACAACTCCAAAGAGATTTGTCAAGGAAGTCAAGGCTGACGAACTGATGAATGCGGAAGTTGGTTCAGAAATCAAAGTAGATATCTTTTCCGCTGGTGACATCGTTGATGTTACTGGTACTTCAAAAGGTAAGGGTTATACTGGTACGATCGCTAGATATAATCATCACCTGCTCCCATCAACACACGGTGTTGGTCCTATCCACAGAAATGTCGGTTCATTAGCTACTACAGGTCGAAACAATGGCCGTATCGAAAAGAATACGCCAATGGCTGGTCATGATGGCCATTTGAAGACTACTAACCGCAATCTTGAAGTTATCAAGGTTGATGCTGAAAAGAACTACATGCTGATCAAGGGCAATGTCCCAGGACCAAAGAGAGGCTTAGTTGTTGTCAAGACTACAACAAAGAGAGTCAAGCATGTTGAACCTAAGGTTCTTCTAAATGAAAGCAAGGAGGGTTAATCAATGGCTAAGTGTGATGTATTTGATTTAACTGCTGCCAAAGTTGGTGAAGTTGAATTAGCAGATAGCGTCTTCGCTATTGAAGTAAACAACCAGGCAATCTTCGATGCTGTTCTTAGACAGCAATCATCTTGGAGACAGGGCACACATGCTGTCAAGACAAGAGCAGAAGTATCTGGTGGTGGTAAGAAACCATTCAAGCAGAAGGGAACTGGTCGTGCTAGACAGGGTTCTTCAAGAGCTACACAAATGAGAGGTGGCGGTATTGCCTTCGGTCCAGTACCTAGATCTCATACATTCAAGTTAAACCGCAAGGTCAGACGTCTGGCTTTAAGAGGTGTCCTGACATTAAAGGCTCAGGAAGAAAATGTTATCGTTCTTGATTCAATCGCTATGCCTGAAATGAAGACAAAGAACTTTGTCAAGGTATTGGATGCATTCAAGATCGAAAGAAAAGTCCTATTCGTTGTCGATGTCGCTGAAGACTTTGAAAATGCCTACATGAGTTCAAGAAACCTAGGCAATGTCAATATGGTCACTGTTGAAGGTGTCAACGTCTATGACGTAATGAATGCAGGCAAGCTGGTTATGACCAAGGCTGCTGCTGAAAAGCTAGGGGAGGTATTATCTAATGACTAATGCTAGAGATATCATTATTCGTCCTCTTGTAACAGAAAAGACAATCAAGACTGAAGAAACTCAGAATACTGTTGTATTCGAAGTTGCCAAGAAGGCAAACAAGATTGCTATCAAGCAGGCTATTGAAGAAATCTTCAAGGTCAAGGTTGAATCTGTCAATACTGCTAATGTAAAGCCAAAGACCAAGAGAGTTGGCAGATATGTTGGCAAGACCAAGGCTATCAAGAAAGCATATATTAAGTTAGCCGAAGGTTCTAAGATTGAAATCTTAGCTGACAAGTAATTGTCAAAAAACTATCGGAAGAAAAATGCTATTTCCGGATAATTTGCATAAGGAGGAAGAATAGAAATGGCTATTAAGACATACAAGCCTACTACTCCTGGTAGACGTGGCATGACCGCGCTTGCAAAGGATGAAATTACTAAGCAGACTCCAGAAAGGTCTTTAACAGTAAGCTTCAGCAAGACAGGCGGCCGCAATAACACAGGAAGAATTACAACTAGACATCATGGTGGCGGTCATAAGCAGTTATACCGTATCATCGATTTCAAGAGAAACAAGGATGACATTCCAGCAAAAGTTGCTGCTATCGAATACGATCCAAACAGAAATGCCAATATCGCTTTGCTTCACTATGTTGATGGTGAAAAGAGATATATTATCGCTCCTAAGGGCCTGACTGTTGGCATGATGGTAGTTTCTGGCAAAAAGACTGATATCAAAGTCGGTAACTGCCTGGAAATGAGAAATATGCCAGAAGGTACTTTGATTCATAATGTTGAATTAAAGCCAGGCAAGGGTGGCCAGCTGGCAAGAGCTGCTGGTGTCTCTGCTCAGATCCTTGGTATTGAAGAAAAATATGTTACTTTGCGTTTAGCAAGTGGTGAAACAAGAAAAGTTCTTGGTGTCTGCCGTGCTACTGTTGGTGAAGTTGGCAATGAAGATTACAACTTGGTCAACTTAGGTAAGGCTGGTAGATCAAGATGGATGGGTATCAGACCTACAGTTCGTGGTTCTGTTATGAACCCAGTTGATCACCCTCATGGTGGTGGTGAAGGTCGTACACCAATCGGTCGTAAGGCTCCTATGACTCCATGGGGCAAGAAGGCTATGGGTGTTAAGACTCGTAAGACTAAGAAGCAGTCTTCAGCCTTAATCATCAGAAGAAGAAATGACAAGTAATAGAAAGGGGAAGAAAGTATAATGGGTAGAAGTTTAAAAAAGGGTCCATTCTGTGATGAACACTTAATGAAGAAAGTTGTCGCTCTTAATGAAGCCGGCAAAAAAGAAGTTATCAAGACTTGGTCACGTAGATCAATGATCTTCCCTGAGTTCCTTGAACACACATTCGCTGTTTATAACGGCAAGGAACATGTTCCAGTATATGTTACCGAAGATATGGTTGGTCATAAGTTAGGCGAATTCGTTCCAACTAGAAAATTCGGTGGCCATGGCGACGATAGAAAGGCGTAGGAGAAATATGGAAGCAAGATCAACAGCTAAAACCGTTAGAGTCACTGCGCGTAAGGCTAGATTAGTTCTAGATCTGATCCGTGGCAAAGACGTTGAAGTAGCAATGGGTATCCTGTCTTTAACACCTAACTATGCAGCTTCTGTTACAAAGAAGGTATTAAAGTCAGCAATTGCCAATGCTACAAATAACAATCAGTTAGATGAATCAAAACTATATGTCAAGGAATGCTATGCTAACGAAGGCGTCACAATGAAGAGATTCATGCCTCGTGCAAAAGGAAGCGCATCAGCAATCATGAAGAGAACAAGCCACATTACTGTTGTGGTTGATGAAAGATAGGAGGTTAGAAAATGGGTCAGAAAGTAAGTCCTATTGGTTTCCGTGTCGGTGTAATCCGTGATTGGGAATCACGCTGGTATGCTGAAAAGGAATACGGCGATTTATTATTAGAAGATGTCAAGATTCGTGAACTTATCTTCACTGAATGCAAGAACGACCTCGTATCTCGTGTTGAAATTGAAAGAAGCAAGAATCGTGTAAACATCATCGTCAGAACTGCTCGTCCAGGCCAGTTTGTTGGTGCTGATGGTGCCAAGATTGAAGCTTTGAAGAAGAAGCTTGCTAAGCTTGTTGCTGGCAAGGAAGTTAGCCTCAACATCGTTGAAGTTGCTAATCCTGATCTGGATGCACGTCTAGTTGCACTCAAGATTGCCAAGATGCTTGAAGAAAGACAGTCATTCCGTACTGCCCAGAAGAAAGCTATCCAGCAGACAATGCGTTCAGGCGCTAAGGGTATCAAGACTGCAATCTCCGGTAGATTAGGCGGTGCTGATATCGCTCGTTCTGAAGGCTATTCAGAAGGCATTGTTCCTCTGCATACATTAAGATCAGATATTGATTATGCATGGGAAGAAGCAATGACTACTTATGGCAAGCTGGGTGTCAAGGTCTGGATCTGCCGTGGCGAAGTCCTTCCTGGTCAGATGGTTCAGGAACCAGAAAAGCCAAAGATGGATCCAAACAGACGCAACAACCGTCGTAGAAATGACAATAGACGCTTCAATAACAGAAATGAAGCACCAGCAGAAGCTAAGGCTGAAGCTAAAGCAGAATCTAAGGAGGCAGCAGAATAATCATGTTAATGCCTAAGAGAACTAAGTACCGTCGCCCTCATCGTTTAAGCCATGAAGGCAATACCAAGGCTGGAGGTTCCGTAACATTCGGTGAATACGGCCTCGTTGCCATGAACGGTGCATATATTTCCAATAACCAGATCGAAGCTGCCCGTGTTGCCATGACAAGATACATGAACCGTGGTGGTCAGGTCTGGATCAAGATCTTCCCTCATCTGGCAATCACTAAAAAGCCTCTGGAAGTACGTATGGGTTCCGGTAAAGGTGCGCCAGAAGGATGGGTTGCTGTTGTTAAAAAGGGCAGAGTAATGTTTGAAATCGGTGGCGTTTCTGAAGAAATTGCCAGAGAAGCATTCAGACTTGCATCTCACAAGTTACCTGTCAAGTGCAAGTTTATTAAGAAAGGTGAATAGTCATGAACATTAAGGAAATCAGAGAAATGTCAAACGAAGAACTGGTTCAGGCACTTGATGCTGCAAAAGTTGAACTATTCGACCTTCGTTTCCAGAGAGCTACTGGCTCAATTGAAAACCCTATGCAGATCAGAGAATTGAGAAAGAGAATTGCTCGTATTCTCACTGTATTAAAGGAAAGAGAAGCAAAGTAAAGGAGGGGCTAATCAATGGAAAGAACAAATAAGAGACGCGTTTTACGCGGCAAAGTCGTATCTGACAAGATGCAGAAGACAATCGTTGTTGAGATTTCTGAGAAGAAGAGCCACCCACTTTATGGCAAGCAGACAAAATTCTCAAGAAGATTCAAGGCTCACGATGAAAATGAAGTTGCTAAGATTGGCGATATCGTTGAAATTGTTGAAACCAGAAGACTTAGCAAGGACAAGCATTTCCGTCTTGCTAAGGTAGTTGAAAAGGCAGTAATTCTGTAGGAGGTTAAGCATGATTTGTAATGAGTCAAGATTAAAAGTCGCAGATAATTCTGGTGCCAAGGAATTACTGGTAATCCGTTGCTTAGGCGGATCTAGAAGAAAGACTGCAAATATCGGCGATGTCGTTGTTTGTTCAGTCAAGGATGCTGCTGCAGGCGGCACTGCTAAGAAGGGTCAGGTTGTCAAGGCTGTCATCGTTAGAACCAAATATGGAATTTCAAGACCTAATGGTTCATATATCAAGTTCGATGACAACGCTGCTGTTATCATCAAGGATGATAAGACTCCAGTAGGAACTCGTATTTTCGGCCCTGTAGCTAGAGAACTTCGTGATAAGGACTATATGAAGATTGTATCCTTAGCACCAGAAGTATTATAGGAGGATGGCTTAGATGAAAATCAAAAAAGGTGATAAAGTTCAGGTCATCGCAGGACAGGACAAGGGTACCGTTGCTGAAGTAATCGCTGTTTTCCCTAAGGAAAACAAGGTTGTCGTTGAAGGCGTTAATATCGCCAAGAAAGCAATGAAGCCTTCACAGGCCAATCCTGATGGTGGCTTCGTCGAAGCAGAAGTCAAGATCGATGCTTCAAATGTTATGCTTTACGATTCAAAAGCAAAGAAGGCATCAAGAGTTGGTGTCAAGCTGGACAAGAAGGGTAACAAGGTTAGATATTACAAGAAGTCTGGCACTGAAGTTAAGGGGGCTAAGAAATAATGAACCGTCTTAAGGAAAAATATCTTAATGAAGTCAAGCCTGAATTAATCAATAAGTTTGGCTACACTTCAGTAATGCAGTGTCCAAAGCTTGACAAGGTTGTTATCAACCTTGGTGTTGGTGAAGCTGTTTCTGAACCTAAGTTCTTGGAAGAAGCAGTTGCTGAACTTACACTTCTTGCTGGTCAGAAACCAGTTATTACTAAGGCTAAGAAGTCAATTGCCAACTTCAAATTAAGAGAAGGCATGTCAATTGGCTGCAAGGTTACTTTGCGTGGTGAAAAGATGTATGAATTCCTTGATAAGCTATTCAACATCGCTTTGCCAAGAGTCAGAGACTTCCGTGGCGTAAGCAATACTGCTTTTGATGGAAGAGGAAACTATACTTTAGGCGTTAAGGAACAGGTTATCTTCCCTGAAATCCAATACGATAAGGTCAACAAGGTTCGTGGTATGGATATTGTTATCGTTACTACAGCCAATACGAATGAGGAAGCTAAGGAATTATTAAAGGGCCTTGGCATGCCATTTGCTAAGTAGGAGGAGAAAACATGGCAAAGACATCAATGAAGGTTAAAGCACATCGTCCAGCTAAGTTCTCAACTCGTGCTTATACAAGATGTGAAAGATGTGGTCGTCCACATTCAGTATTAAGAAAATATAAGTTATGCCGTATCTGCTTCAGGGAATTGGCTTACAAGGGCCAGATTCCTGGTGTCAAGAAGGCAAGCTGGTAAAGGAGGGAAAACGACAATGATGAATATGACTGATCCAATTGCGGATATGCTCACAAGAATCAGAAATGGTCTATCTGCAAGACACGACACTGTAGCCGTTCCTGCCAGCAAGATCAAGGTAGAGATTGCCCGCATCCTTAAGGAAGAAGGCTATATCAACAATTATTCTGTTGATGGCGAAGGCAAGGACAAGGCTATCACTATTGAACTGAAATATGGTCAGAATGGTTCAAAGATCATTTCTGGCATTAAGAGAATCTCTAAGCCAGGCTTAAAGGTTTATGCAAAGAATGATGCTCTTCCAAGAGTCCTGAATGGTCTTGGCATTGCCATCATTTCCACTTCAAAGGGCTTAATGACAGACCGCGATGCTCGCAAGGCTAAACTTGGCGGTGAAGTTATTGCCTACGTTTGGTAATAATTTAAGGAGAATAGGAAATGTCACGTATCGGAAATAAGATGATTACCATTCCTGCTGGAGTTGAATTATCAGTTTCAGAAGGCAATGAGGTGACTGTAAAGGGTCCTAAGGGAACTTTATCACGTCAGTTTAGTCCATTGATTTCCATTGAAGTCAATGGCGCTGAAGTAGTCTGCAAGCGCGCTAATGAAGAAAAGCACACTAAGCAGTTACATGGTACAACTAGAGCTTTGCTTAACAACATGATCGTTGGTGTCAATGAAGGCTATTCAAAGACATTATTGATCGAAGGTATTGGTTACCGTGCAGCCCTTGCTGGTAACAAATTGACTTTGAATGTCGGCTACTCACATCAGATTGATTATGTAGCTGAAGAAGGCATCAAGCTTGAAGTGCCAAATGCAACAACTATTGTTGTCTCTGGTATTGATAAGCAGAGAGTTGGTGAAGTTGCTTCTGTTATCAGAGGCTATCGTAAGCCAGAACCTTATAAGGGCAAGGGTATCCGTTATAAGGATGAAATCATCCGTCGTAAGGAAGGCAAGACGGCTGGTAAGTAGTGGGAAAGGAGTAAGTAAAATATGGTTAATAAAGGATCTAAGAATGTTGAACGTCAAAGAAGACATCTACGTATTAGAACTAAGCTTAGCGGTACTGCTGAATGCCCACGTTTAAACGTCTTCCGTTCAAATGCACATATTCATTGTCAGATTATTGACGATGTCAAGGGTGTAACATTGGTTTCATGTTCATCCGTTGAATTGAAGCTTGCTAATGGCGGTAATGTGGAAGCTGCCAAGACAGTAGGTACTGAAATTGCCAAGAGAGCTTTGGAAAAGGGCATCACTTCTGTTGTCTTCGACCGTGGTGGCTATGTTTACCATGGAAGAGTCAAGGCTGTTGCTGATGCTGCTAGAGAAGCAGGTCTGAATTTCTAAGGAGTTAGGTAATATGGAAAACAATAACAATAAGAATAACAACAGAAAGCCTAGAAGATTCCCTCGCGAACAGAAAGAGTTCGAAGAGAGAGTAGTCCAGATCAACCGTATTTCCAAGACTGTCAAAGGTGGACGCAAGATGCGTTTCTCAGCTCTGATTGTTGTAGGTGACAAGAAGGGCAGAGTTGGTTACGGTATGGGCAAGGCCAATGAAGTACCTGATGCAATTAGAAAAGCTTCAGAAGCAGCTAAGAAGAATGTTGTTAGGGTTCCTCTAGTCAACGGCTTCAAGACAATTCCACATCCAGTTACAGGTATCTTCGGTGCCGGCAATGTTGTATTAAGACCTGCTGCTGAAGGTACAGGTATTGTTGCAGGTGGTGCAGTTCGTGCAGTATTAGAGCTTGCTGGTGCAAACGACGTAATCTCTAAATGTGTAGGTTCTCGTACACCTATCAACATGGTTCGCGCTACTTTCAATGGTCTTGAACAGTTAAAAACTGTCAATGCCGTTGCCAAGATGCGTGGCAAGAAAGTTGAAGAAATTCGATAGGAGGCCAAGATGGACTTAAGCAATTTAAAATACAATGAAGGTGCGCGCAAGAACAGAAAGCGCATCGGCAGAGGCCAGGGCTCAGGTCATGGCAAGACTGCAGGCAAGGGCCATAAGGGTCAGAACGCTCGTTCCGGCGGCGGTGTAGCTCTTGGCTTCGAAGGTGGTCAGACACCTCTATACAAGAGAATTCCTAAGAGAGGTTTCACTAATTTCACTCGTAAGGAATATGCAATTGTCAATCTTGATTCATTGAATGCTTTTGAGGCTGGTGCACATGTTACACCTGCATTATTAAAGGAAGCAGGAATTATCAAGAAGGAACTTGATGGCGTTAAGGTTTTAGGCAATGGTACTATTGAAAAGGCTTTGACTGTCACTTGCCATAAGATTTCCAAGAGCGCTTTAGCAGCGATTGAAAAGGCGGGCGGAACAGTAGAGGTACTCTAATATGTTCCAGACATTTGCTGACTTCTTTAAGAACAAAGATATTCGCAAGAAGATATTGTTTACATTGGCAATACTCTTCATCTTTAGACTTGGTGCAGCTATCCCTGCACCAGGTATCAATGATACAATCATCCAGCTTTCAGCCAATTCATTGCTTGGCATGATGAACCTGCTAGGAGGTGGATCCATCGAACAGATGTCCATCTTCTCGCTTGGTGTTGGACCTTATATCACCGCATCAATCATCATCCAGCTGCTAAGCATGGATATCATTCCAGCCTTAGCAGAAATGGTAAAGGATGGCAAGAAGGGTCGTCAGCAGATGGACCGCATCACCAGATATCTTGGTGTTGTCCTGGGTCTTGTGCAGGGGTTCTTCATTGTCCAGCTTCTTTCCAAACAGTATGGCATGGTTGAAAATCCTGGTGCTGTATCCTACTTCTATATCGCTGTAATCTTCACAGCTGGTACCATGTTCCTGTTATGGCTGGCTGACCAGATTACAACAAAAGGCATTGGCAATGGTGTTTCTGTCATTATCATGGCAGGCATTGTTGCAGATATGCCAAACAATTTCCGTACGGTTTATGCTACATTTGTCAGCCAGGATGCAACTAATCCTCTAGGCTGGCTAGGACTTCTTATCTATATCGTCATGTTTATAGCCATTATTATTCTGGTTGTCGTCATGCAGGTTTCAGAAAGAAGAATTCCCATCCAGCAGTCATCCAGCCATCAGATCAACCGTACAAAAGGTGATTTGAATCACCTTCCTTTGAAGATAAACTCTGCTTCTGTTATCCCAGTCATCTTTGCTGGTGCTTTGATTCAGGGACCAATGATCATCGCGTCCTGGATCAATGCCGATGCCTATAACTGGCTTGCAAAGATCTGTGATTTTACAAGCCCTTGGTTCCTTGCATTCTATTGTGTCCTGATCATCCTGTTTACATTCTTCTATACGAATCTGACAGTCGATCCTCAGAAGATTTCTGAGAATCTGAACAAGCAGGGTACATATATTCCAGGTGTAAGACCTGGCAAGGAAACTAAAGAGTATGTTTCTAAGGTATTAAACAGAATCACAGTTTTAGGTGCAATCCTGCTTGCTTTCATTGCACTGCTTCCATATGTCGTATCAGCTTTGACTAAGCTGCCTCAATCTGCAGCTGTTGGCGGCACTGGTATTATCATCGTGGTTGGTGTAGCGATGGAAACAATCAAGGAGCTGAAGGGTCAATTGACTCAGAAGCAGTACCGTGGTTTTGTTGGCAAGTAAAGGAAAAAATATGAATCTTCTGATTATTGGTGCGCCAGGTACTGGTAAAGGCACCATGTCGAGTCTTCTTACTGCAGATTTTAACATCAAGCATATTTCCACTGGTGATATGCTAAGACAGGCAATCAGAGAAAACACTCCTGTCGGAATTGAAGCCAAAAAGTATATGGATGGCGGAAATCTCGTGCCAGATTCAATTATTCATGATATAATTATTGAACGTCTGGGCAATGAAGATAAGGATGTCTCATTCCTGTTTGATGGTTATCCAAGAACAGTGCCTCAGGCTGAAGATCTGGACAATATCCTGCATTCCTTCAATCGCAAGCTCGATGCAGTTATCGCTCTGGATATTGCTGAAGAATCACTGGTCAAACGTATTACAGGTCGTAGATTATGCCGCAATTGTTCGACAATCTACAATCTCTACTTCAAACCTACAAAGGTTGCGGGTATTTGTGATAAGTGTGGCGGTGAATTATTCCAGCGCAAGGACGATAGTACTGAAAGCCTTTCAGTGCGCTTGCAAGAATATCACAGGAATACTGAAGGTGTTCTGAGGTATTATCAGGACAAGGGATTAGTGCACTATTTCAACGCAGATCAGAGCGCTGATCAGGTTTACGCTGAAATCAAGGCCTATTTGGAAGGTATTGAATGATCTCATTAAAATCAAGTAGAGAAATCGAATTAATGGACAGGGCGGGGAGTGTCGTCGCCCTTGTCCATAAGAAGATGCTTGAAGTCGTAAAACCAGGTATATCTACCTGGGAATTAGACAGTATTGCTGAAAAGGTAATACGGGAAAACGGATGTACACCTTCATTTAAGAATCTCTATGGTTTTCCATGCGCAACCTGCATTTCCATTAACGATATGCTGGTTCATGGAATTCCCGACAAGAAGACTTTCCTAAAGGATGGTGACATTGTTTCGATTGATGTCGGTGCCTGTTATAAAGGCTACCATGGCGATAGTGCCTGGTCATATGCAGTAGGGAATGTCGATCAAAAGGCATTGGACTTGCTGAGAGTCACTGAAGAAGCCCTCTACAAAGGTCTAGAACAGGTCAAGCCTGGAAATCGTGTTGGTGATATCGCTAACGCCATTCAGACTTATGTTGAAGCTCATGGTTATTCCTGCCCAATTGAATATACTGGTCACGGTATCGGCAAGCAAGTCCATGAGGATCCATATGTTCCAAATGTCGGAAAGCCCCATTCCCTGGAACTTTTGAAAAAAGGAATGTGCTTGGCAGTAGAACCAATGGTATTCATGGGTAAACCACACTGCTATACTTTGAAGGATGGCTGGGGTGTCAAATCCCGCGATCACAGTCTGGCAGCTCATTATGAACATACTGTAGTCATTACAGATGATGGCTATAGGATCCTGACTAAGGAGGATTAATTTGGCAAAACAGGATGTCATCGAAATCGAAGGTTTGGTAGTTGATACATTGCCAAACGCACAATTCAAGGTGAAACTACAAAATGGTCACGAAATCCTGGCTCACGTTTCTGGTAAAATCCGCATGCATTACATACGCATTCTACCAGGTGATAGAGTGACTGTAGAAATCTCACCTTACGATTTAACACGTGGGCGTATTACATTTAGACATAAATAGTCTAGGAGGGAAAACATGAAAGTAAGACCATCTGTAAAACCAATTTGTGATAAGTGTCGCGTTATCAAGCGCAAAGGTCGCGTAATGGTTATTTGTGAGAACCCTAAACACAAGCAAAGACAAGGTTAATAGGAGGAAAGAGAATCAATGGCTCGTATAGCTGGTGTTGATATTCCTCGCGATAAGCGCGTTGTAGTATCACTAACTTATATCTATGGTGTTGGTTTATCAACTGCAAAAAAAGTTTTAGCAGAAAACGGCATTAGCGAAGATATCCGTGTAAAGGATTTGACTGATGAACAGGTTTCTGCCATCCGTAAGTCATTAGATGGCTACAAGCTTGAAGGCGATCTAAGACGTGAAACACAGTTAAACATCAAGCGTCTGATGGAAATCGGCTGCTACCGTGGTCTCAGACACAGAAAAGGTTTACCTGTAAGAGGACAGAGAACTAAGACAAATGCACGTACACGTAAAGGACCTCGTCGTACAGTTGCTAATAAGAAGAAGTAACAGGAGGTAAATATGGCACAGCAAAAAGGTAAAGTAGCTCGTAAAAAGAGAGTTAAGAAGAATATTGCGGTTGGTGTTGCACACATCCACTCAACATTCAATAATACAATCGTTACAATTACTGATGAAGCCGGAAATGTTATCTCATGGTCATCAGCTGGTGCTCTTGGTTACAAGGGTTCAAGAAAGTCAACTCCATATGCTGCTCAGATGGTATCTGAAGCTGCCGGCAAGACTGCTATGGATCATGGCATGAAGAAGGTTGAAGTAAACGTCAAGGGCCCAGGCCCAGGTAGAGAAGCTGCTGTTAGAGCTCTATCTTCTGCAGGTTTGACAATCACTGCAATTAATGATGTTACACCTATTCCACATAACGGTTGTCGTCCACCAAAGAAGCCTAGAGGCTAAGGAGGTATTTGATGCAAAAGTTTGAACGTCCTTCACTCAAGGTGGAAGAATATGTCGAATCTGAAAATTATGGCAAATTCGTCGTATCACCTTTGGAAAGAGGATTTGGTGCAACTTTAGGAAATGCATTAAGAAGAACCATGCTGTCATCACTGCCTGGTGGTGCAGTATATTCAATCAAGATTGACGGTGTCTATCATGAATTCTCATCCATTAAGGGTGTGAAGGAAGATGTCACAATGATCATTCTTAATATCAAGAACCTGATCTTGAAGATTCAGGATGATGAACTATATACATTAAGAATCAGTGCCAAGGGACCTTGCACTGTTACTGCTGGAGACATTATCTGCCCAGCTGGTGTTGAAGTTCTGAATCCGGAACTTGAAATTGCCCATCTTGACATTGGTGGTGAACTTGATATGGAATTGATGGCTAGAGTTGGCAGAGGCTATGTTTCTGCTAATGAAAACAAGCAGATCTATCAGGGATCATCTCAGGGTATTGGCACAGTCTATACTGATGCAATCTATACTCCAGTCATTAAGGCTAACTACACTGTTGAACCAACTCGCGTTGGTCAGAGTGTCAAATATGATGAATTGACAGTTGAAGTCTGGACTGATGGTTCAATCAATCCAAAAGAATCATTTGCAATTGCTGCAAAGATTATCGTTGATCATCTGGATATCATTTCCAAGATTGATGAAGAAGTTGAAAATCTCGGTGGTCTGATCAAGGATCCAGGTCCTTCTGTATCACCTAATGTCATGAATGGTTCAATTGATGATCTTGAATTGACTGTCAGATCATACAACTGTTTAAAGAGAGCTGGCATCTCTACTATCAAAGAGTTGACAGAGAGAACAGAAGAAGAAATGAGCAGAGTTCGTAACCTTGGCAAGAAGTCCCTTAAGGAAATCAAGGAAAAGCTTACTGAACTTGGCCTTTCTTTCAAGAAATTTGAGTAAGGAGAATTTATAATGCATAATCGTAAATTAGGACGTACTAGCGCTCATAGAAAAGCATTACTCAGAAATCAGGCTACAGAAGTAATCTTACGTGGCAAGATTGAAACAACTGAAATGAAGGCTAAGGAGCTTAGAAGTGTTGTTGATGGTTTGATTACAACAGCAAAGAAGGGTACTTTGGCTGCTAGAAGAAATGCTGCTTCCTATTTGATGAACGTTACAAATAAGGATGGCAAGACTGCTGTTCAGGTCTTATTTGATGATGTTGCCCCTAAGTATGCTGAACGCAACGGTGGTTATACACGTGTTATCAAGACAGGTGTCCGTCGTGGTGATGCTGCCCCAATGGCAATTATTGAATTAGTCTAATTATCTTAATCAGGCGCCAGCTTAGCTGGCGTCTTTTTAATTTGAAGTGATAGAATTAAGCTAGTAAATATTATGGAGGTTAAACATGAATCATTTGCCTTTAAGTGTCCGTGTTCCAATTGAAACGGATAATCCAAGCATTAGGCGTATTGAGGAAAAATGCATCAAATGTGGCATGTGCAAGGAGATTTGCACTAATGCCATTGGTGTCCATGGCACCTATACCCTTAACGCTACCAACAATGAAGCGGTATGCATCAATTGTGGCCAATGTGCCAATGTCTGCCCTGTTGATAGCATTGTTGAAAGATATGAATATGATGATGTTAGAAAGGCTGTCAAGGATGAAGACAAGATTGTCATCGTTTCAACATCACCTTCAGTCAGGGCTGCTCTCGGCGAAGAATTTGGAATGAAAGATGGCAGCTTTGTCCAAGGCAGGATGGTTGCCTTATTGAGGAAATTAGGGGTTGATTATGTCCTAGATACCTGTTTTGCGGCTGACTTGACAATTATGGAAGAAGCCAGTGAACTGATTGAAAGAGTTGTTAACAACAGGGCTCCACTTCCTCAATTTACCAGCTGTTGTCCAGCATGGGTCAAGTTTGTTGAAACCTACTATCCAGAACTGATACCGAACTTGTCTACTTCCAAAAGTCCAATTGGCATGCAGGGTCCAACAATCAAGACCTATTTTGCCAAGAAAAAAGGCATTGATCCCAAGAGGATTGTTAATGTTGCCCTGACACCATGTACGGCCAAGAAATTTGAGATACGGCGTGAAGAGATGAAAGCTGCCGGTGAATATCTTGGCATTGAAGGCTTAAGAGACATGGATTATGTCATTACTACAAGAGAATTGGCTAAGTGGGCAAAGGAAGAGAATATTGATTTTTCAAGTCTTGAAGATAGTGCCTATGACAATCTTCTAGGTGAAGCATCAGGTGCAGGTGTCATCTTTGGCAATACTGGTGGTGTAATGGAGGCAGCTTTAAGAACAGCTTATGAATTCATTACCAAGGAGAAGTCACCTGAAGAGCTCCTGGCATTAAAGGCTGTCAGAGGCTATGAAGGTGTCAAGGAAGCAAGCCTTTCCATTGGTAATCTGAGTCTTAATGTTGCTGTTGTTTATGGCACAGCCAATGCTCGCAAGCTCATAGAAGCAATCATGCGTGGTGAAAAGAACTACCATTTTGTTGAAGTCATGACCTGTCCGGGTGGTTGTATTGGCGGTGGTGGCCAGCCGAAGGACATCATGAAAGATGCAGATGTGACAAGAAAAGAAAGAATCGCCTCCCTCTATCGGCGTGATGAAACCATGGCATTAAGAAAGAGCCATGATAATGAAGAGATCAAGCAATTGTATCAGGAATTCTATGGTCATCCACTAAGCGAACTCGCGGAAGCTATGCTTCATACTGCGTATAGCGATAAGAGCGAAATTCTTAAAAGAAACATCTAATTCCTAAGTTTAAGCTTAGATGAAATCAATCAAAAGGACCTCGAAGGTCCTTTTGCTATAGTAGATGGTACATAAGGTCTTTTAGTCTTTGGGTGCTATAATTGTTTTGAGGTTATCATTATGAAAATCAGTATTATCTTAACTAATGGTCAAAGGCTTGAAAGGGAATATGCCTCAAAGACTAGCGCTTTGAAGATTCTTGCTGGCCTAGACCTCAAGCTCCCACATCAGGTCATTCTCTGCAAGGTCGATAACGCCTATCGCTCTTTGACCCATGTTGTTACTAGGGATTGCGAGATTGAATATCTCGATATGACCAATAATTATGCCTGGCTTTGTTATCAGGCATCATTGGTGTTTTTGTTCAGAGTGGCTGCCAAACAGGTGATTGGCAAAGATATCTTTGCAGTTACCAACTCGCTTAACAAAGGCTTGTTTATCAAGGTCAAAGGAACAATTGGTGAAGAACAGATCCGTCTGATTGAAGCCAAGATGCAGGAAATGGTCAAGGAAAAGCTGCCAATTGTCAAAAAGCACAGCAATTCCCATGATGTAATGAATCTTCTTAATTCTTCTGGTGATAAGAGCAGATTGAAGCTCTTTGATTCATTCTCAGATCTTAGAGATGTGGAAGTCTTTGAATTGGCAAATGAAAGGGAACTCTTCTATGACCTGCTGGTCCCAGATACATCATATTTGGCAAAGTTTGAACTGTTGCCATATCGCAAAGGCTTATTGCTCAGATATCCACATATCTCTGATCCAGAAAGAATTCCGGAATATGAAGATCAAAAGCTGATCTATGATACTTTCTCTGAAGCGACACGCTGGGGTCATCTGATGGGTGTTGACTATGTTGCAGATCTCAATGCCAAAATCAGAAACAATGACTATAAGGATATGATTCTGATGCAAGAGGCTCTGTTTGAAAAGAAGATATCAGACATTGCGGACGAAATAAAGGAAGCTGGCAAACGCATCATTCTGATCTGTGGACCATCCTCTTCAGGGAAGACATCACTAGCAAACCGCTTATGCATTCAGCTTAAGGTTCTTGGCCTCAAGCCTTTGTATTTGGGGACAGATGACTATTTTCTGGAAAGAGAGGAAACACCAATTCTGCCAAATGGTGAAAAGGATTATGAAAGCATCAGAGCTATCGATCTTAAGCTCTTCAATCAGCAGATGAATGATCTTCTCGCTGGCAGGGAAGTGGATCTGCCAACTTTTGATTTCATCGATGGCCATAAGAAATACGGAAAGCGGATTACTTCCATCAGTTCCAACCAGCCAATTGTCATTGAGGGCATCCATGCCCTTAATGAGCTATTGACTAGTGATATCGCTGATAGCGAAAAGTTCAAGATCTATATTTCACCACTTACTTCCCTTAATATCGACTCCTATAATCGCATTCCAACAACTGATGCCAGAATGCTTAGAAGAATGGTCAGAGACTATCGTTCAAGAGGTCGAAGCGCCGAAGTGACAATCGCTGATTGGCCAAAGGTCAGAGCGGGCGAAGATATCAATATCTTCCCTTATTACAACAAGGCTGATGTTCTTTTCAATACCAATTACATCTATGAACTCGCAATTCTCAAGAAAAAGGCGGAACCACTGCTCAAACAGGTTGGAAGAGACAAGAAGGAATATGGAGAAGCTCAAAGGCTCCTGTCATTCCTGCGTTTCTTTGAACCATTGGAGGATGATAGTCTGATAGCCAATAATTCCATTCTCAGGGAATTTATTGGTGGCAGTGTTTTTGTTGATTGATGAAAGAATTATTACATTGTTTCTGAAAATGATGTAAAATTAATGTAAGAATGTAAACCTAGGAGGTTATGGAAATGGTTTCAACAAAGGATTTCATCCTGGAAAACAAGGTTATCGTCATTGTCAGGAAAGTCTATGGCGAGGATCTCAAGAACCTGGCCGCTGCCCTTTATGCCGGTGGCGTCAAGATGATCGAATGCACATTCGATCAGGCTGACCCCGACTGCATCAGAAAGACAAGCGAAGCCATCAGGTTCCTGAATGATACATACAAGAGGGAGATGCGCTTTGGCGCAGGCACGGTGCTGACTGTGGAGCAGGTCGAAGCAGCCAAGGCTGCCGGGGCTGAATACATCATCTCGCCCAATGTCAATGATGACGTCATCAGAAGGACCAAGGAGCTCGGCATGGTCTCCATGCCTGGCGCCATGACGCCAACCGAGATCATGCATGCCCATGATATGGGTGCAGATCTCGTCAAGCTCTTCCCGGCCGGCTATCTAGGTCTTTCCTATGTCAAGGACATCACTGCTCCGATCAGCCATGTCAAGCTTGTGGCGACTGGCGGAGTCAGGGAGGACAACTTCGCCGACTGGCTGAAGGCAGGCCTTGTTGGCGCTGGCATCTCCGGACGCCTTTGCGACAGGAAGTGCATTGCCGAAGGCAATTTCGCGGAAATCACCAGAAGAGCCAGGGAATTCAACAGGATTGCCAAGGAAAACTAGTAGATAAGGGTATCATCTGATACCCTTTGTTTGTTATAATCTCTCTTATGAAAAGAAGACATTTGATTTTCGATTGTGATGGCACCTTGGTTGATTCAGAAGGTCCAATCATCAAAGGCTTGCATGAATTGCTGTTGGAAGAAAAAGGACTTGAACTGCCCTATGAAGAATTGGTCAAATGCATGGGTTATCCCGGTTTGGCTACCATCAGGCATTATGGCCTTGAAAACGAAAAGGAAGCGATGGCCAAGTGGAATGAAAAGATTGCCTTTTATTCCAAGGACAGTGGATTTTTTAAGGGAGTTGAAGAACTCCTTGGCATTCTTCTTGCAAAGGGTGTTACCATGGGTGTCATTACTAGCCGTAATCGCTTTGAATATCAATATACAGCAGATCTTTTGCATTTTGATGATTATTTCACTTGCAGTGTGACCTGTGATGAAACAAGAAGACATAAGCCTGATAGTGAGCCAATGCTTTATTATTTGCATAAGGCCAAGGCAAAGCTTAACGATGTCATCTATATTGGCGATACAATGGCAGATTGCAATTGTGCCAGGAATGCTGGTGTTCCTTTCATTCTGGCAGGCTGGGGCAGCCATGATGATCTAGGGTTAGAGAATGTTGCAAAGAGTCCTCTTGATATCCTTGAAATAATAGGACTAAATTAAAAATCACTTCAAAATTGAAGCGATTTTTTAATATGATGGGCAGCAATCATAGGCCTATTTTGCAAAACAGTTCAAATGAAGATGACCTGCACTAGGAACATATAGCAAAGTGTACCGGAAAGTATTGATAACAATGAATTGCGTTTATAGACATAGGTCAAAACGACCAAAGCCGAAGCCAACGCTTCTGGGATGCCATGATTTCCAGCAAACAGATCTGTGTCCTTTAGACAATAGATGACTAGGAAGGCCATAATAGCACTAGGCAGTACTTTTGATAGGTAAGTGATGATTTCTGGTGTCTTTTCTGCTTTGCTAAATAGCAGCATTGGCAAAAGCCTTGAAAGTGCAGAGACGAGGATTGTGATGATTACAATCATTATTGCCCGATAATCATTCATTGTTCATAGCCTCCAGATTTCTGGTAATGATCAGGATGAAGATAATGGCAATCATGGATGGGATGACCATATCTCCTTTGAATAAAAGGGTTGCAATAATTGAACAGGCAATGCCAATGATAGCTGGCAGATGGTTTCTGGCATTAAGCCATTGCTCAGTCATGATTGTCAGAAACAAAGCAGTCATGACAAAGTCAATGCCTTTGGTGTTGAAAACAAACAGGCCGCCAATAATGCCACCGGCAATTGTACCAGCAAGCCAATAGGAGTGGTCAAGAGCAGAAAGATAAAAGGCATATTGGTGATGCTGTTTTTTGGGCAAGGCCTTTTCATTATTGATAATGGCATAGGTTTCATCAGTTAGCCAGAACACCATCAGAGGCTTGAATCTGATATCCCGATAGTCATCAAGCATGGAGAAGCCATAGAGCAGATAGCGGGCGTTGACAGCAAAGATGGTAATGGCACAGCCAAGCAATGAGACATCAGAGGCCAGAAGCCCCGCAGCCAGATATTGGCCAGAACCAGTAAAGGCAAATAGTGATAAAGGGATGATATAGGCTAAGCCATAGCCCCTTGCTTTCATCAGGATGCCAAAACCAATGCCTAGACAGAGGTAGCCTGTCAGTACTGGCAAGGAATCAATGAAGGCTTTCTTGAAAATCGTGTTCTTATCCATATGCATTTGAATATTTAAAAAAGGCTCACCCTGGTGAGCCTTGAGGGTTGCTTAGAGCTTAACAAATTGGTCAACATTCAGAACGAAGATTGTTGCACCACCAACAGTAACTTCAACAGGGAAGGAAATCATGCCCGATACATCATATGATGCTGTTGAAGGAACGACCTCAGTTCTTTTCTTTGATTCATTGCCAATGATTTCAATAGCCTTTGCGACCTTATCATCATCACAGCCGATAATCAGTGTGGTATTGCCCTGTGATAGGAAGCCGCCAGTTGTAGCTAAACGGGTAACCTGGTACCTTTCACGATTCAGTGCGCGCGAAACATCGCTGCTATCATCGTTTGACACAATTGCAAGGATTAGTTTCATAGTAGTACCTCCGTCTTAATTTTAGCACAACAAAGTAGTATAATTTCATTATGAGAACTTTTTTAAAGGAAACAGTTTTTATCATTGTTGGCACATTGATTCTGGCTTTTGGGGTTGCGAATTTCATTCTTCCATATGATGTCCTAACAGGAGGAGTTGCTGGTATTGCTGTTCTTCTTAAGCCTTTTTTGCCTTTAAGTGAGGAATTTGTTGCCTCATTTCTGGCAATGATTCTGCTTATTATTGGTTATTTTACCTTAGGCAGGAAGTTTGTTGTTTCAACTGCCCTAAGTACCCTTGTTTATTCAAGTTCACTTATTTTCATGTCCAATCATCCGGTGGTGATTGAAACCGATCCTCTTTTAGCATCGATGTATGGTGGCATGATCTGTGGTGTAGGCATTGGCATCGTCTTAAGAAATGGTGGCAGTACAGGCGGTATGGATATTCCGCCACTAATCATGAACAAATATCTTGGCATTGATATATCCAAGGGTGTCATGATCATTGATGCTTTAACCGTCATTTCAGGATTATTCATTTATAATGTCAATGCTGTTCTTGTTGGTTTGATCAGTGTCTTCTTTACATCAGTAGCTTTGAATAAGACCATGTCCTTATATCAGGGTGCCCCTACGAAGTCAATTCAGATCATTTCACCAAAGCATCAGGAAATCAGTGAAGCAATCCAGAATGAATTTGAAAGAGGAACCACAATTCTTTTGGCTAAAGGTGGTTATGAGGGTGAGGATCGCCCAATTGTCATGACTGTTGTCTATGAGAACCAATATCAGGGCGTCATCGATCTTATCAATAGATATGACAAGCAGGCTTTCATTATTGTCAGCGATACCAATGAAGTCCATGGCGAGGGCTTTACCTTTGATGCACGTGTATAACGGAGTAGAATGATTCTATGATTTCAATAAAGAATGTTTCAAAAACCTATAAGAATGGCACTCATGCCCTTAATAGCATCAACCTGGAAATAGCAGCTGGTGAATTTGTCTATTTTGTAGGACCAACAGGTTCAGGCAAATCGACACTGATCAAGCTGCTCGATGGTGAAGAAATTCCAACATCAGGTGATGTCATTGTTGCCGGCACCAATGTCGGAAAGCTGAAGAACCGCAAGGTTCCTCTATATCGTCGAAATATAGGCGTAGTTTTCCAGGACTATCGTCTGCTTCCAAAACTGACTGTCTTTGAAAATATTGCCTATGCTATGGAAGTGGTTGATGCTCCTGCTGATACATTAAGAGCCAGAGTCAGGGAAGTATTGAAACTGGTTGATCTCTCTGACAAGTCCAATGTCTTTCCAACTGAACTATCAGGCGGTCAGCAGCAAAGAGTAGCTATTGCCAGGGCAATAGCCAATCGTCCAAAGATTCTCATTTGTGATGAACCAACTGGCAATCTTGATCCACGCAAATCTGATGAAATAATCCAATTGCTTGAAAAGATCAACAAGGAAGAAAAGACAACAGTACTGATTGTCACTCATGATACTGTCATTGTCCGCCATCATCCAAAGCGTACCATTGCCCTTGAAAGTGGGCATATTGTCGCTGATATCAACAAGAAGGAGGATTTCTGATGTTCCGTCGCTTCTTTAGACATATTCGTGAGGGCTTTGTTGGCTTTGTCCGCCATATTGGCATGGCCCTTTCTTCAGCATCAGCTGTAACCATTACCTTGACATTAATTGGACTCTTTCTGGTCTTGACTTTTAATCTAGGAGCACTTTCCTTAGAAATTGAGAAGTCCATTTCCATGACGGCTATTGTCTCTTATGATGCCAGTGAATCAATGATTTCCAATATTGAAAAGAGCATCAGCAGCATTGATGGCATCAGTTCCATTGAATTCAGAACCAAGGATCAGGAATTTGATTTCTATAATGAAACCTATCCGGAAATGGCTGAATTCAATGAGACCTATCGTGAATCAAATCCTTTCCATGATGTCTTTCTGGTCAGTGTTGAAGATGGCAACGAGATGGAAAATGTCAAAGCCCAGATTGAAAGGATCAATGGCATTGATTCGGTTGAAGATGGTGGTTCCAATACCTATCTGTTAGTTAATATCCTGAAGAATGTCAGGATTTTTGGCGGGGCTTTGGTTTTGGCCTTATGTATCCTGGCTGTCTATCTGATCTATAACACTATCAAGATTACAATTGCTTCAAGAGAGACGGAAATCTGGATCATGCGCAATGTTGGTGCAAAGAATGGTTATATCCGCGCACCATTCCTGGTTGAAGGCATCATCATCGGTGTTGCGGGTGCGATCATTCCTATTGCCCTTATCTGTGGCGGCTATTATTACGTCTATGAAATGATCGGCGGTGTGCTAATGGGCTTCTTGACTTTGGTCAAACCTTATCCATTTGCCATCTTCCTGGCTCTTGGCTTGCTTGGCATTTCAATTGTTGTCAGCTTTATTGGCAGCTATATTTCCGTATGCAAATATCTGAGGTTGCACCGATGAAAAGAAAAGTGCTGATTATCCTTGTTTCACTTTGCTTTGCTTTGACTAGCATTAATTTGAAGCCTATGAAGATTGTGGCTGAGGGCAGTGATGATCCTTATCAGTTCTGCAATCCCCAGAGTGAATACTATGACAAGAATCGCTGTACAGCCTATATGACTGAGCAGTATGAAAATATCCGTGATATCCAGAATCAGATCAACAATGCCAGAGATAATCTGGAAGAAGCACAAAAACTGGCGACTGAATATGCGCAAAAGGCTGATGCCTTGAACGGGGAAATTGAAGAACTCACAGTCAAGATTGATGAACTGGTCGTCAAGATTGATGAACTGGTCAAATCCATTGAAGAAAACGAAGCCTTGGTCGATGAACTCAACACTCGTGTCATGGGACGCATGGAAGAAAGCCAGAAGACCATGCATTTCAATGAATATCTGGATTTTCTTTTGGGAGCCCAGGGTTTTGATGACCTTTTGAGAAGAATCTATGGCATCAAGGCAATTGTTGAAAAGGAAAAGAATGATCGGGAAACGCTGATTGATGTCATCAATCAGCTGGAAAAGGACAAGGCTGAACTGGATGAATCCAAGGCCCAGCTTGATAAGGACCGCGAAGATGTTCTGAAAAAGCAGGCTGAATATATCATTACCCAGCAATATTATCAGGAAATCCAGGAACAGACTGAAAGGGATATTGAAAACTATCAGAATGCTCTTGAAGATGCAAAATCTTCTTATGCGGATATTCTTGATATTGCTGATGTGTCAGGCATCCCTTCATCTGAAGGTTTCTATTCACCGGTTCCAGGTGCTAGCATTTCTGCTGGTGTCTGGTATTATCCGGCTTCCTTTGGTGGTGGCGTTCATTTAGGCGTTGACTATGCTGTTGGCTTGGGACACTCCATTTATGCACCGGCTAATGGTGTCATTATTGTCAGTGCTGATGGTTGTGGCACTGGTTATCTAGGCAATTCCTGTGGTGCCGGCAATGGCGGTGTTGCCTATGGTGGAAATCAGATCTATATGATTACCAGTGTTGGTGGCAATGTCTATGCTTTGACTTTCTCCCATCTTTTGTTGGGTTCACCACGTGCCAAAGGTCTTGTCATGGCAGGCGAAGAAATTGGCAAGGTTGGAAGTTCAGGCAATTCAACTGGTCCGCATTGCCATATCGAAATGTATTATCTAGGCAAGGGCGAGATGGAAGATATCGAAAATGACTATCTATATCGCAAATATTCCTCCTCATTCAATTGCGGATGGGGTTATAGTGCACTTAATCGTCTATGTGAAAATGGCGTTGGTGCACCATGCCGTCTTAATCCAGCATTATATTTAGGTTCTTAACTATGGAAGAAAAGAAAATTGTTGTCAATCTGATCAAGCAGCCGCTTGAATCAGAGCGAAAGGAAAAAGCACAAAAAAGAAGAAAAAAGATTATTGGTGCACTGATTGGCGTTATCCTTTTTGTCCTGTTGACAGCATTTGGCTGTGTCTTGGGCATCCGTTTTGCCTCAAAGACTGCTGTTAATCCTGTCGCTGACAAGGTTGATATGGTCAGCCAGTATTTGCAAAGATACTGGCTTTATGCATCAGACTATGAAGATCTGGCCACTGTCCTTGAAGATAAGGCTCTTTATGGTGTTACTGATTTCATGGACGATCCTTATACATCCTACATGTCAACAGAAGAGCTTGAATCCTTTACTGATTCCATCAATATGGATTATGTTGGCATTGGCGTCAGCTATAACAACCACGATGGCATTGCAACAGTTACCAAGGTCTTCAAGAATTCGCCGGCAGAAAAGGCCGGCATGATGCAGGGTGATATTATCAAGAGCGTTGATGGTGTGGATATCCAGGGCTTTGATTCAGAAGAAATCAGATCAAGGGTCTTGGGTGAAGAAGGCACAACTGTCAATATTAGGGTTATTCGCGATGGCAATGAAGTTGAAATGGCCATTGTACGTGGAGCAGTCAATTCTACCGCCTATGCTGAAACCAAGGGTGATATTGTCATACTGGAAATCTCTTCATTTGGTGTCAATACAGCTGCTGAAATCATGGATTATCTTGATGACTATCAGGATTTTCATAAGCTGATTATTGATTTGCGCAATGATTCAGGTGGTTATCAGACAGCAGTGCTGGAAATTGCCGGCCTCTTTATTGGTCCAGATAAGGTTGTCATGCAGCAAGTCTATAATGATGGCTCAATCAAGAGCTTTGATACAACAGCCAGCAAATACTACAGCAATTTTGAAGATATTGTCATTTTGACCAATGGCTCTACTGCCTCGGCTGCTGAAGTATTGGCCATTTGCCTTAAGGAACAGCATCCGAATGTGACCTTGATGGGAGAAACAAGCTATGGCAAGGGTGTTGTCCAATCCACCTACAATCTTCCTGATGGTTCAGCTCTGAAGATGACGACTTCCAAATGGCTTTCACCAAATGGTGTTTGGGTAAATGGCGAGGGCATCAAGCCGGATGTTGAAGTATTGCTTGACCCAATTCTTTATGAACAATACTTCCAGATGGCAGATGATGACTCCTATAGCTATGATTCAGTATCATCATATGTACGGATAGCCCAGATGGGGCTTAAGTTTCTAGGCTATGATGTCGCGCGGACGGATGGCTATTTCGATAAGTCGACAGAAAATGCTATTGCCAAATATCAGTTTGCTAAGGGTTTTGAAGCAACAGGAACTCTTGATAAAAGCAGCTATACTGCTATCATTTCCTCCGTTACCTATTCCTGGTCAATGGATGAAAGCAAGGATTTGCAGATGCTGGAAGCACTAAAATATCTAAGTGAGAATTAAGCCACAATGTGGCTTTTCTTTTGCATGTAAAGCATATGTAAAAAATAATTAATCATATTTGCATGTAATGTGAATAACAAGTAAAATCTAATTGAGTATTTTGTAAATAAAGGGGAAATTATGTCACTTACAGATGTCATAAAATTGCTAGGCGGTGTCGCTCTATTCCTATTTGGCATGACCTTGATGGGCGATAGCCTGAAGAAAGTTGCGGGCAGCAAACTTGAAGTGTTCCTATATAAGATCACTGGAAGCCCTTTGAAGGGCATTCTCTTGGGTACAGGTGTAACAGCAGCTATCCAGTCATCAAGCGCAACCTCAGCAATGGTTGTCGGTTTTGTCAACTCCGGCATGATGAAAGTCAAGCAAGCCATTTCAGTCATCATGGGCGCTATCATTGGTACCAGCATTACCGGTTGGGTCATTTCACTATCCTATGTTGGAAATGGCAGCAAGGGCGTCTTTGAATTGTTATCAACCAGTTCTTTAGCGGCTATTATTGGTGTTGTCGGCATTTTGATGATCATGATCTCCAAAAAGCGCAAAGTCAGAAATATTGGTGAAATCCTCATGGGCTTTGCCATCCTGATGGTGGGTATGGAACAGATGTCGGCTTCAGTATCAGGTCTGCGCAATGACCCAAACTTCCTTGGTCTATTTACATCCTTTAGCAATCCACTGATTGGCATTTTGGCTGGTGCTGGCTTCACCGCTTTAATCCAGAGTGCTTCAGCGGCAGTTGGCATTATTCAGGCTCTATCAACTACTGGTGTCATTTCCTTGGGCATTTCCATTCCAATCCTATCTGGTATTGCCATTGGTGCCGCCGTTCCTGTCATTATCGCCAGCATTGGTGCTAGTCCAGCAGCAAAGAAATCTGCTTGGTCCTATTTGGTCATTGATGCTTTGGGAAGTGCAGTTGTTTGCATTCTCTTCTATGGTGGCAATCTCCTTTTCAAGTTTCCGTTTATTGATGATGTTGTCAATCCCATCTCATTGGCTTTGATCAATACGGTTCTGCGTGTCATTATGGTCTTTGCCTTGGCACCATTCATTTCCCTTATTGAAAGGATTGTCAACACTCTTGTCAAGGAAAATGATGATGACGAAGAGGAATATGCTGAAGTCAAGAAACTGGAAGAACGTTTCCTGAAATACCCGCCTTTGGCTTTGGAAAATGTTGCCAATGCGGCTAATGCCATGGCCGACAAGACCTTGAAACTGCTCTTTTCTTCAATTGAACAGCTAAGAAACTATGACTCGAAAAAATTTGATGAAATCTCCAAGATGGAAGAAATCATTGATGAATATGAAGACAAGATCAATGTCTATCTGACAAGACTATCAACATCTGGTTTAAGTAGTCACCAGTCAAGACTGGTTTCCCATTATCTCAGAAGCATCAGTGATATAGAAAGAATCGCTGATCATGTCCTTAATGTCGCCCAGGTAGCAGATAAGATGCATGAAGACAATATTGTCTTTACTGATGAGAGCCGACATGAGCTTGAAACGCTCTTCAAGGCTATTGAAAAGGTATTGACAACAACAACCGATGGGTTTATTGCCAATAGCAAGGAAATCTCCTTTGAAGTAGAACCAATGGAAGAAGTCATTGACCGTTTGGTTGACAAGATGGGAGAAAACCATATTGAGCGTCTGACCAAAGGGGAGTGCAGCATTGCCAATGGTTATGTGTTCAATGATCTTTTGACAAATTTTGAAAGGATCTCTGACCATTGCAGCAATATTGCCATATCTACTATTTCTCTAGAGAAGGGTACCATTGATTTCCATGCTTATGAAATGGAAGTAGTCAATGATCAGTTATTCAAGGAGCTCTTCCAGAAGTATAAGGAAGAATTCAAAATCTAGAAATGCAAAAGCTTAAGGAAAGTTCAAGGACGAGATTCTTTGAACTTTTTCTTTATTAGGAAAAAATTTTCAACTTTTTTCCATTTTCCCTGTTGACTTCAGCGTCCGGATGGGGTAGTATGAATAGGCACCGCGCGAATGCAGTGCGGTCTGATCTTTGAAAACCGGATAGGAAATCACAGAAATTAAACAGGAACGTCAATTTTCATTTAAAGGAATGCATGTCCTCTTGTAGGGGATGTGCAATGCAATAATCGAGTCATCAAACGGAGAGTTTGATCCTGGCTCAGGATGAACGCTGGCGGCGTGCTTAATACATGCAAGTCGAACGGATGGATGCCAGGCTCGCCTGGCTGAAGTCAGTGGCGAACGGGTGAGTAATACGTAGGCAACCTGCCCCCATGTGCGGAACAACGGATGGAAACGTCCGCTAATGCCGCATAGGTGGCGGAGGGGCATCCCTCCTCCATTAAAGGCCCTCATGGGGCCGCGCGGGGATGGGCCTACGGTGCATTAGCTAGTTGGCGGGATGACAGCCCACCAAGGCGATGATGCATAGCCGGCCTGAGAGGGTGGACGGCCACATTGGGACTGAGACACGGCCCAGACTCCTACGGGAGGCAGCAGTAAGGAATTTTCGGCAATGGGGGAAACCCTGACCGAGCAACGCCGCGTGAG
>JAQXQU010000045.1 GCA_029101345.1 Erysipelotrichaceae bacterium
CGCTCATTTAGTGGCATGCGCATGCCACCTAGAGGTTCTGGTGGTTCTTTGTTGATGATATCCTGATACTTATTCATCCCTTATGACCTCCAATAGTCTTGTTTCTTTCAAGTCTGGTTGCTCCTTCTTGCAAGTCAGAACCTTTGAAGATGGCATTCTTGCCAAATTTCTTCTGGATTTGCAGGATGGCATTATTGGCATCCTTATCCCTGGTTTCCTTATCAACATCAGAGAACAGATCAGTCTGAGTATAGACTTCATCCTTTGGCATTGTATGGCCTAAAGAGAGATTGAATCGTCTGATGGATAGAGTAGGATTAACAATCTTGTCATAGACTGCCACTACTGCATTAATGATCTTCTTGGAAGAATCGGTATGGGTTTCCAGATTATAGGAGCCATGGGCCGGCTTGGGAAGCTTGCGACCATAGCGGTCGTTTTTAATTTCACCATCATATTCATATTCGCTGATATTGGAAATATCATAGCCGACATCAAGTGTAATAAGATCAGTAGTCAGCTTCTTTTCTATTAGGGAAAGAGCCAGATTTTCTGCAATTTCCTTGATGATTATTCGACCCTTATCCTTGTTGTAAGGATTTGAAAGGACCTGTCCTTCAGTGATGGATGTTGAGGTTGGAATATAGGACTTGATATGACTGATAGTACAAGGTTCAATCCCCCAGGCATGATCAATAAGGATTTCAGCATCAACCCCAAAGAGCTGATAGAGAAGAGCCTGGTTCTTGATTGAAGTGAGGGCAATATCACCCATCGTATAGATGCCATGATCATTCAGTTTTCTGGCTGTGGCAGGACCAATCCGCCAAAAAGATGTTAGGGGCTGATAATTCCAGAGCTTATTGCGATAGGACATGATATCAAGAGTGGCAATTCTGACACCATTTTCATCAGGTTCAATCTTCTTGGCTACAATATCCATTGCTACTTTGCATAAGAAAAGATTGGGGGCAATGCCTGCTGTGGCTGTAATGCCGGTTGTCTTATAGACATCATTGATGATCATTCTGGCCAGTTCTTCGGCATTCATATTATAAAGACGCAGATAATTGCTAATATCAATAAAGGCCTCATCAATGGAATAGATGGAGATATCATCCTTGGAAACATATTTAAGATAGATGCCAAAGATCTGGCTGGAGACTTCCATATAGCGAGCCATTCTTGGTGGTGCAATCAGATAATCAAGCGTCTTGCCAGTCTTCATTTTGACTTCCTTGGCTTTGGCAACGACTTCAAAAAGACGGCTGCGTCCTGATAATCCATAAGCCTTTAAAGCAGGAGTTACTGCCAGACAAATGGTTTTATCAGTCCTGCTGGCATCAGCTACAACCAATCTGGCCTTTAAAGGGTCAAGACCACGATCAACACATTCAACTGAGGCATAAAAGGATTTAAGGTCAATGGCAATATAAACATGTTCCTTCATATCTCTATTCTAACAAAAAGAGCCCATGCCAGGCTCTAGTAGAGATATTTGAGGAAGGCGAAGACCTTGGTCTTGCTTAGCATGATAATAAGATATGACAGAAAGAAAGATGATGCTGTTACCAGAAGATAAAGAGCCAAGCCCTCATAATTGCTAAAGAGATAGATGAAGAGGAAGTGGGACAGATATAAGAGGGTGCTGATTCTTCTTAGGAACAAGGAAGTTTCCTTAGCTATTTCAATATTCAATTGTCTGATGATTGCAAAGAGGCTATAGCTTAAGGGATAAAGGGAAAGCCAGAGGATTGTATGACTTGTCTTGAGGAAGATGACAAAGAAGACAGTTTCTATGCCAAGGAGAATTGCTGATGCAAATAATAAAGCGCTGGCCTTTTTCAATTCCAAAGGCTCTCTGTTGGCTAAATAATAGCCTAAGGCAAAATAAGGGAAGGCATAGAACAGGCCACTTCTTTCACCAAAAACATTACCAAGCTGGATGATATTTTCAATAAGTGGATACCAGGTTGACTTCAATGTGCCAAACAAAAGGACAAGAAAGCCGATTATGAGAATAGTATTGGGCTTTAGCTGTTTGGCAAGAAGATAAGTGATCAGAAAGCCGATAACTGAAGCCCAAAGATACCAGAGACCATGTTCATTGCCAAACCATAGCAGATGAAATAATGATAGGGGTTTGGAAAAAGGCAGGTAAATAATTGACCAGATGACATATAGCAGGATTATTCTTTTGATAAAGATCAAAGGACTCTTATTGCCTTTAAAGAAGAAATAGGAACTGGTGATAAAGAAGAAAGGGACACAGGTGCGATTGACAAGGCTGAAGAGGCGATCAAGCATTGGGAAAGTCTTAAAAGGTTCAACATGAATGCCAATCACCAAAAGAGCCATCAGGAGTTTGACTAGATCGATTGTTCCATTTGTCTTAATTCTTTGTCCATTTTGCATAAAGCGTAATATTTCTTAGTAGAGCAGAATCAATTGAAGTAACTTTTGTGCTCTCCTCAAAGCCCCGGCTTGTATACCAGCCATCAAAGTGATAACCGTTGCGATAAATCATGGTTTCATCAGGCAGGATGATGTTGTCTGATAAGATATTATAGTTTTTGGAATAAATGGCACCTGTCACAAATCTGCCGGAATTGGCATTATAAGTGATCTTGTAGTTGATAGGCTCAAAGATGGCTTCTATTTCATAATCACCAACTGATCCCTGGGGAATGGAAGAAAGACGTCTATTGGTCTTAAAATTCAGCCAGCCTTTGAAACTATAGCCAGCCTTGGATAGCCTTGGAAGGCGAATGACAGGTGAGATGATATTGTAGCTGCCTGAATAGATACCGGCAATAAGACTTAGTCTTTCATCAAAATACTGGTTGGCAGTTGCTTCTCCCGCAAGAGGATTGATTTTAATGTCATAGTCAATGATCTGATAGTGGGCATAGAGATTGATGCGTCCGCGATAGGTGCTAAGGTTTGTGATAGCTTCATCTGCAAAATCTGGATTATCATACCAGCCTAGGAATTCATAGCCCTTCTTCTGGCATGGATAAAGGGCACTTTCATCACCAGTCAGATATCGTTGAGGATTACGGCCAAGAGCCTTGCCACCATTGCAGTAGTATTTGACTGTATTGGGAATTGGTTTCCAGGTGACATAGAGATAGTGGTCTTCCTGTGGTTCGCCATCCTTAACGCAATAATTGGTATTGGCCTTGATTGTCTTGCCACTTCCATCAGGATTTTCACTAAAGCCCACAAAGCTGTAGCCATAACAGGAAAGATTTAAATCTGTCAGAATGATATTGGCATCGTAGATGGCATCATAGATGATTTCTGTACTGTTATCATCATTTCCAATGATATGAAGCTTGTAGCTATTATCATTAATGGCTTTTAAATAGTCTTCATAAGCAGCACCATAATGGACTTCCTTAAGTCCATAGTTCCATTTAGGCCCAAAATCAGTTCCTGGTTCACTAATCGCCATGAACAATTCCAATTTGCAATCAGAGACAAAGGGGCACATGCTGGCATTATTGGCTGGGCCAACAATTTCCCTGATGCTAGCTGGAAGATAGAGGAAGCGCAGCTCATAACATTGCTTAAATGCGCGGCGATCAATAAATTCCAAAGAGGAGTCTTCGGGTATTTCTACACGATTTAGCAGATAGCAGTCCTCAAAAGCATAATAGCCAATGGATTTGACGGAAGCCGGCAAATAAATGGCTCTGAGCTTTTCACAATTGGCAAAGGTCTTTTCCTCAATTGCCCCAAGCCCTTCGGGAAGGGTGATGGGTTCTGTCAGATTCTTACAGGTCCAGAAGGAATAGCGGCCTAGATATTTCAGATTGCTTGGCAAAGAAGATAGCTTTCTGAGATTCTGGCAATTGTAGAAAGCATAATCGCCAATATAGCTGACACTATCAGGAATATGGATGCTATAAAGGGTTTGGCTGTTATTGAAACAGTCATCAGGAATCATAGTGACACCATCGGGAATGATGATTTCATTTTGCTTGTAATTGAGGTTGGCATAAAATGCATAATCTGCTCTTGTGGCATTGGGAATGATTCTCAATCTGCTTGAAGCAGTTCGATTGAAGGCGTAGGCTTCATAAGCCGAAGCATCCTTTTCCAGATAGACATTAAGTTTGGCATTTGTGCCATAGAATGCAGAGTCATTGGCATTATTGCCAGACAAATAAGTGATAGTGGCTGGCAAATAAATGCTGGTGAGTTTGCTTGCCCCATCAAAGGCATGGGCACCAATGCTTTCTAA
>JAQXQU010000046.1 GCA_029101345.1 Erysipelotrichaceae bacterium
TGAATTTGTCAAGAAGCATACCAATGGTATGGGAGCAATGGGCGTCATCAATACAACACCAATCGCTGCTGTCTGGGAACAGGCTATGGGCATGCTGGCACCAAAAGGCAAACTGATTGCTTATTCTTCACAGCATCCAGACAAGCCAATCCCAATTTCCTTTGGCAAGCTTCATTCCAAGGAATATGAATATATTGGCACTGTCAATGCAGGTGTTGAAGACTTCCAGCGAATTGTCAGACTGCTTAACTACAACATGCTGAATGTTGATGAACTGATTCATGGCACCTATAAGTTTGAAGACTGTCAGAAGGCCTATGAAGATGCTTCAAAGCCTAATACTTATCGTTGTGTCATCATGCAGGACTAATTAAAAAATAGAGCTGCGTTAGCCAATAATTTGTTGGGCTAAGCAGCTCTTTTTTAGTAGTAGATTATATGTCGAATATTGTTATTTGATCTTTCTATTTCATATGACTTGAAATTAATTTTCCATCTCTTTGCATGAACGCTTTTTCTCGCTTTAGGTGGAATCTACTCCTTAGCCAATTCTGCTAATTCTCTTAGATTTTCTATCAGTGAGTTCCTGTTTCCTTCTCGTAATTCTTCTTTGTTGCAGATGCCTGATCCAATACCCGCATATTGAGCACCCATAGCAAAATAGTCTTTGGCATTATTCTTATTAATTCCACCCACTACCATAATTGGCAGTTCCCCTAAAGGTGCCATTATATCCTTGAGATATCTTGGTGGTAAATCAGTAGCCGGGAACAGCTTGATGATATCAGCTCCATTTCTCTTCATTTCATAGATTTCACCAGGTGAAAAGGCAGCTGGAACACTTATGACATCGTGATCCTTGCAATAATCAAGCATAGACTTGTTCATAGGTATTGGTGCCAACACAAACTCCGAACCAGCTGCTACGGCCTTTTCCAGTAATTCAAGATCAAGAACAGTACCAGCTCCTACAATAAGATTTTCATAATTCTTGGATATGACTGCTCTAATCATATCTTCCCAACCATCAGTATTGGTTGTTATCTCCAGATTGAAGCAACCATAATTGTTTGCTTCTTCAGCAATCATCAGTGTTTCAGCCAATGTATATCCTCTGATAATCAGAGTAATCTTATTAATTATCTTTTTCATTTTCCCTCCTGATTAAAAGGGGCTTTAGTCTGCCCCTTTGTTCCTATCAAGTATTTCAGTGATATTATCAATCATTTCCTTGATGATCATTTCACCCTTTTCCCTTGTAGCTTTGGTTGGGTTTCCAAAAATACCGCTTTGGGAAATAGATGAAAGCGACGAAGCATCAAGTCCGTATAAATCTGGTTTTATCGGATATTCCTCAACAGCTTTTGACATATCAACCAGATCTGGTCTCGCTGCTAGCATCAATGATGTCTCCCATTCATCAGCATGAAACATTCCGCCCCAGGTAGGAGTTTCCATATGCTTTTGATATAAAGAACTCATACCAGGATAAAACATCATCAATACTTCGATATCTGGATAGACATCCTTGATTTCCCTTTGGACATAACGGATAGCCTTGTTATTGGAATCATGGCCATTGACAATTATGATTCTCCTAAAGCCTTGACCAATCATTGAGACAATCAATTCATTCAAAACCTTTTTGAATGCCTCTTGGCCTAGAGTCAGTGTCCCTGGCAAATCCTTCCAAACCCAGGAATAGCCAAAATTAAGGCTCGGGAAGATGACTGAGTCGATTCTTTCTGAAAGCTTCTTCGCCACATATTCCGCTAAATAGACATCAGTTCCAATTGGCAGATGTGGCCCATGCTGTTCAGTAGCACCAACAGGCAGGATGGCATAGCAGTTTTCATTTATCAGCTCTGCCATCTCAAATCTTGTCAGTTCCTGAACCTTTTTACTTTTCATCAAAGCCTAACCACGCCTTTGGATTTTCAATGAAAATCTGATCGATATCTTCCTGGCTATAGCCATTTCTCATCATTCTAGGAATGAATTTGGTCGCAATATAGGCAAAGCCCGGACCACCGCCATAACCTTTAAGATAAGAAGCTCTTCCCATATCTCCTGATATCATCAACTGATTGACATAGCCATGTTCCTTAAGAATCCTTAGCATCTCGATTCTTGTTGAATCAGGATAGTATTTGATCTTGCCACAGCCGTCAAAGCCAACATAGACACCCTTTTCTGCTAATGAAAGCAGATATTCAGGATCACAGTTGCGATCAGAATGACCAACAACAATCCTCTTTGGATCAACTCCATGACTTAAAAGGATATCAACTATTTCAACACCCATAGTACCAAATTCCGTATGGCACCATAATGGAGCTCCAGTCTTCAGATGAGCAATGGCACAAGCATGTGTAACCTTGATTTCATCAGGATGCAGGACATTATAGGAACCGCCAGTCTTGATTTGACCCGCTTTGATATCAGTCCCATAGATACCTTCTTCAATATCACGGATCATATATTCTGCTAAATCATCAATTGATGCTTCCTTGACCCATTCCTGATAATATCTGTATTTGTTGAAACCTGTAGTACAGATGACATTGACTCCTGTTGACTTGCTCATCTTGCGATAAGCATCAGGATTTCTTCCATAATCAATAGTCGATCCTTCAACAAGGGTCTTGCCACCGACCTTCTTGAATTCATTTAATTCATATAGCGAACAATCATAGTCTGATAGTTCAAAATCCCTGTCTGGCTGACATGCTGGAGGTACACAG
>JAQXQU010000047.1 GCA_029101345.1 Erysipelotrichaceae bacterium
TTTGAGGCTCAAATGACAGATCTCTTCGATGAGGTGTGGCCTACTGTTACTGCCATGAAAATGTTAAGGTGGCAGGTGAGGGGATATTATGAAGAGTATTGTGTTGACAATAATTCACGCCTTTCTCAAAAGTTCGTGGAGAAAGAGGATGTGACAAATAGGCCTAACCTTTATCGCTCTTGCATTGATGAGCCGTGGGAGTATATGGAATTTAGAATTGCCAAGAATCTTCTGACTAATATTTTTGCTTGCTATGAGGGATGGGTAGAGAATATCCTATCGCTCTTGAAAGTGAATAACGTGCAAAAGAAATCTGCTTACTTTCAGAGTCAGAGCAGATATACCTCTTTGCTGTCTGAAATGTATAGTGGTGGTTGTTCAGATTTGGTAACAGCGTTCTATCATTGCTATCAATTGAAGTGTAAACTGTGTGATTATTCAAAGCTAGACAATTGGCTCCTATATTACAGATACTTCAAGGAATGCAGAAATGCCATCATTCATAATGGAGGCCAGACGACGAAAAGATGTATCGATGCTTATGAAAATATTCGGCTTTTGAACGCTGCTGATTTGAATGTAGAAGAAGTGCCTCAAACATTTGCTACAGTCCTTGGGGAGCCTATTAAACTATCGCTTAGAGGAGTGGTTGGCTTTTCTCAGATTACATTAAGAATAGTTTCAACGCTTGATGTGGAATTGATAAAGGCTAAGAATGCTGATGTGTATTTTGCATCAACTATTCTAAGCGAAATCAATGGAAGACGTACCTTGCCATCAATTGAAAGCATGAAAATTCAAAGCATCAAATCACTTGTTCGTAAAGGCCATTTTTTACCACCTCAAGATTTTGATGCCGTTCATCGGATCTTGAAACGATTAGATGTTGTAATCTAAAGTCGTTCATAGATTACAGCTCAAGTATTTTATTTGAATCTTCTAATTCAGTGAACTATGATTTCTTTAGAGAAAGGATTCTTCGGTTAGTTGTCTTCAGTAATACAACTCTGGATTAGAATTATTTCTTATGCTAATAATTGTCGTCCAATAAATGTGATTGAACAACGCTGTATTAGCAGCTGGTGGATATAAGCATTTTCCACTATTTGAAGATTATTACCTCTGGATTCGAATGATACTAAATGGCGCGCGATTTTAAAATATTCAAGAGAGTCTTTTGTATTTTAGATTCTCACCAGAAATGTTTAAAAGAAGAGGCGGGTTGAAATATGCAATTGATGAGATTCGTTTTATGTTTAATACGGGCTTTATTTCTTTAATTCAATCCATTAAAAACGTTGCTATCCGATATACGACTAGGATTCTTCCTAATAATCTACGCTCGTGTTTATATAAGAAGTTGTTAAGGGGATAATTATCAAATGCTTTAATCTCATGGATAATCATCACAATAAGTTGGCGGTGTGGATTCTTGCCGCCTGTGTCTTTGCCCTGATTGGCTGTATTATTATAGCTTTTATAGGGCACTTCATCACTAATCCAGACCATGAAGTACATGTTCATTATGTAATCCAAACGGATACCACGGGGCATGTTACTTCTGATGCAAAGGTGCAGATGGATTCATTGATTTGGGCTTTTCAAACTCATGAGGCGCGCATTTCAAGCAAGTATGAGTATATGGTAGATCAAAAGTCTAATATGGAATCCTATTTGTATTTATGTGGTCTGGTTCTCTCTATCATATTAGCGGTTTTGGGTTTCTTCGGTTTTAAATCTCTGCATGATATCGAGAATCGTTTGAAGAACCAGATTGAACCTACAGTTTCGACTGAGGCTAAGAGCCATGCAGAGGGTATCTGTCGTGACTTGTTTAAGAACTATAAAGAGCAGACGGATGAAAACCTTGCTGCTCATCAGAATAGTGTGAAGTCTGAATTGTTTATAAACTTTAATGAGAAGACAGATGAGATTAAGAAGGAATCGCGAGAAAACGTACAGAAGGCTGTTTCTTCGTTCCAAAAGGATGCAAACAGAGTAATAGATGAAGCAATAAACCAAAGATATTCGAATTCTTTAGGTGAGAAACTGCAAGATGTTAAAGACAATACCTCTACTATCGCTGATTTACAAAAAGATGTGGCTAATCTGAGGAAGGATATAGACTTTATGCGTTCTTTGCTTTCAAAGCCGCTGTCTGTTAGAGCTAAAATACTGAAGATAGAGACCCCTGAAGCGCCATCAAGTGAGAGTAGGAGAGATGAAGCGACAGTTACTAATCCATTTTCTATAGGACAAAAGTGATGAACGTATGAAAGCATTTATCCAACATCGAGACAATAAGGGTGGCAAGATGGTGCTGCAATCTCTTGTCCGCTTTATGGATTTGAAAGGATCAGTAGTGTTTACTTCAAAAACGAATTTGAATAAACCGATAGATGACAAAAAACGAATCACTGAGGAGAGCCTCTCTTTTTATCAACGGAGAATTAATCTCACTCGCATTAGTGAGATTGAGAATTTTATTGTCAATAGTATCCTTGACGAGAAGGATGGGATTATCTTGGCTACGTTGTTTCCTTCGTCTATGATTTTGGCTATCAATGAGGAAGAGAATTCAATACGTGTTGAAGGTGATGATGTTTGTGAGATTTCTTTTGATAAGAATGTGTTCATCGTTGACGGTCAGCACAGAATGTTGGCAATGTTGAGGGTTTATGATAAGATTGACCGCAACAGCCAATTAAGTGGGGAGGATAAAAGCTATGTGAAGCAGTATATTGAAAATTATAAGTTTAATTGTACTGTTCTGCTGAACTATGACTTATGGGAGCAGGGACAGGTTTTTATCAACGTGAACTTTAAACAGAAGCCTGTCAATAAGTCACTCTATTATGAGATTTTTGGCTCTGAATATAGGGAGAATAAATCGGACTGGAAGAGGAATAAGATTTATTTAGCTCATTGCTTAGCAAAGGTGTTGAATGAACATCCTGAGTCGCCTTATTATAAGAAAATCAAGATGCTGGGTACTGGCGTGGGGTATATTTCTCAGGCTTTTGTCGTAGAGACTTTGTTGCCGCATTTCAGCTTGAATGGTATTTGGTCTATTGATACGAATAAGGAGAATCTTATGCCCAGTGATTATACCTACTTTGCGACGGAGTTGGTGAGTTTCTTTCATGTCATCTTTAGGATGTTCCCATCTTACTGGCCGGAGGAGGGCGCGACTAAGGGTACACTAATCTGTAAGACAACGGGCTTTGGGGCGTTATCAAAGCTGATGGGTAGCCTACGGGATAGTGATGATGATGTTTTAATTGCCCTGCTCAAAGAGAGCAATAGCCATAATGAGCTATGCAAGGGGTATATGGATTATGTAGAAGCTAAACTGAAACCTCTTCTGAATAAGGCTAAGAGCTTGTTTGGTAAGGATTCTATATTCCAAAATAACTCTGGTAAGGCTGCTGTTTCAAAGTATTACAAGCAGATGCTTTCTATTCTACAGAAGCCTAACAATAGGGTTTCTGATGAGATTAAGGACTTGAAGGAAGAGAAGGTTGATTCCATTTACGAGGCGATTCTTGATTATTTATGGAATAATGAGCTTGACGACCTCTCATGCTTGTCGCACCATTATGAAGTGGAGGATGTCTCTGACTTTCAGATTGATGCGTATAAACCCACAGAGCACGGATTCAAAGTAACTTGTAGGTTCTTTACGAATGTCAGTCTGTTTCTTGATAATGAGGATGAAAATGGCTTTATGATGAGTTTCCCTACCAAGGTGAACGCTTCATTTGACTCGAATAATGAGTTGAATAATGAGTCGATTGATGTAGATGTTGATACATCGAAATACTTCGAATAAGCGGTTTTCAGATTCAGGCATATTCGCGTTTACTATGTCTATGAATGTGTTTGTAGATGCATAAATTGGCTAATATAGTAGTATTTTTGTGAAAATGCTGTGCCAATGGGCTTTAGCTTTTTTACGCGGTGAAAATTATTACAACACTTTGCGTAATAGCATGATTACAAATTTAATGTACTTTGCCTTTTATATTATATGGAAATGTTGACTTATATCGTTCATAAGAGGTCGATGGTGGATACGTCGTTCACTTATCGGTTGTGTTTGGAGATTGTCCGCAAGGGTGTGCTTCTGA
>JAQXQU010000048.1 GCA_029101345.1 Erysipelotrichaceae bacterium
GTGTTGTCGATGATACAATGCGACGTCTGCGCAAGAAGCTTCCACTTATTAATATTCAGACCATTTATGGATTCGGTTATCGTTTAGGCTAATGAAGAAGATTAGAATATGGGTCAACAGCTTTAATCTGATGCAACAGTTCCTGCTTGTTGCATTTTTGACAATTTCAGCTTCGATCTATTTCTATATTGGCTTTTTCAATAGCAGTGTTGACCAATTTGTCGATACTCAGATGTATTCCTATCTGCATCGCTACCAGTCAGCAATGGCTGCTTATGGCAACTCAGCTTTGGTTCTGGATGGCAATGTTGATTCCTTTATCTATAACCTGGAAGAAAGACGTTATATAACAGCCATACCAGAAGAATATGCCAAGGCCATTGAACTTGTTGACCCATATTGTGGAAGTGCAGTGGTTGATGGAAGCTTTCATCTGAACAATCAGAAATATGTCTATTCAATCATGCCTTATGGCAATGCTTTCAGCATTGTAACATTCGTTAACGGGGACTATTACCTCAGCTATCAGGATGCTTTGCAAAATGGTGTCTTCAATACTGCTTTGGCAATCATCTTTGCCCTCTTCTCCTTTTTCATGGTCTGGGTTTTCTCCATTATGACCCCTTTGAATAAGATCAAGATCTTCATTGACCGGCTCAAGAATGATGAAAGAGCGAAGCTTGATATTCGCCGGCATGATGAAATAGGTGAAGTTGCTGAGGCACTTGTTGGCATGAACCAGGAACTGGATAAACAGAAGCGAATCAGGGAAGAGATGATCCAGAACATCTCGCATGACTTAAAGACGCCAATTGCAACAATCAAATCCTACTCGGAGTCCATCAAGGATGGTGTCTACCCTTATGATTCCCTGGAGAAGAGTGTTGATGTCATCATTGAACATGCCGATCGCCTTGAAAAGAAGGTCTATTCCCTGATAACCTATAACAAGCTTGGCTATTTGACTGATACAAGCGAAGGTGAAAACCTTAAAATGGAAGATGTCATAAACAAGGCCATCCTTTCAGTCAAGGTCTTGCGCAATGATATCAGAATTGAAACCAACTTCGATGAAGAAGTCTACTTCCATGGAGAAGAGGAACCTTGGCGGGTTGTCATTGAAAACCTCTTGGATAATGGTTTGCGCTATGCCAGAAGTGTTGTCATCATCAATCTTGAGGATGGCAAGCTTGAGGTCTTCAATGATGGTGACAATATGTCAAATGACCGGATTTCCAAGCTCTTCAAGCCTTATGAAAAGGGCACAAAGGGCAACTTCGGTCTTGGATTATCGATTGTCAAAAAGGTTACAGAAGTCTACGGCTATCTTGTAACAGGCGAAAATATGGATGATGGGGTGGTCTTCAGGATTACCCGCAATTTCAAGCCTAAGCGCACAAATGAAAAGAAACAGGCATAACTATGAGCAATATCAGAATTGATGGAATAAATATCCATTATGAAAAATATGGTGACAGCGGCAGAGATGTCATCCTTTTGCATGGCTGGGGCCAGAACACAAAGATGATGGAGTATATTGGCTTGTTTCTTGCCAAACACTTTACTGTTTACAATATTGATTTTCCTGGTTTTGGGGAAAGCGATGAACCAGAAGTTCCTTTTTCCTGCCTGGATTATATGGAGAACCTTCGCTCCTTTATCAAGGAATTGTCCATTGATGAGGAGCCAATCTTCATCGCCCATTCCTTTGGCTGTCGCATTGCTGTCCATTATGCCTATAAATATGGTGCTTACAAGATGGTTTTGACAGGCGCTGCTGGTCTCAGGGATCAAAGGGGTCTAAAATACTATTTCAAGACCTATGCTTATAAGCTAGGCAAGAAGATCATGTCCATTGGTCCTTTGAAGAAATATCTGACAGCTTTGCAAAATGCAAGTGGTTCTGAAGACTATCGCAATGCGAGTGGTGTCATGCGTGCCACTTTTGTCAAGGTTGTCAACGATGATGTCAAGGACCTTCTGGGGGATATTGGTGCTGAGACATTATTGGTCTTTGGTTCCAATGATGAAGCTACACCGGTGGAAAAAGGGAAGATAATGGAAAAGCTCATGCCAAATGCCGCTTTGGTCATCTTTGAGGATGATGACCATTATGCCTATTTCCATCAGGCCGACCGCTTTAATCGGGTCTTAGATGCATTTTTGAGGAATGACTATGATATTTAATCTGCTATTTACTGGCCTCTTTCTGGCTCTTTCGGCTGTCTATATCAAGAATAGCCTGCATATGTTCCAACAGAACAGATACGAACTCTATCGCTATACCAATTGGCTTTTCAACCGGCGCAATCTGCACTTTTCACCTGCTATCATCTATTGTGCCTTGATGATTGTCTTGACCATTTTTTTAAAGGGCTTTGCTTATGATGGCGCAGTCTTTGTCCTGAGTGCTTTGATGGCAGTTGTTGCCCTATATCTTGAGTCAAAGAAGACCTATATCAAGAAGCTGGTTGTCACAGCTCGTGTAGCTAGACAGATTGCCTTTATGCTGGTTTTGATGTTTTTTGCCTTGATCATCTCAGTAGAATATCTGAAGGTTGGCATTGTCGGCATCATTGCCATCTATCTGCCATATCTCATGATCTATCTGATGGCAGTTCTGACCCATCCAATGGAGACGATGATCAAGAAGCACTATGAAAATGAAGGAAGAGCAATTCTGGATGCGATGGACAATCTTATCAAGATTGGCATTACTGGCTCCTTTGGCAAGACAACAACCAAGAATCTGGTAACGGATATGATTTCTGATTCCTTCTACACTCTGATGACACCGGCATCCTACAATACGCCAATGGGCATTACCAGAACAATCAGAGAGCACATGAAGCCAATTCACGAAGTCTTTGTTTGTGAAATGGGGGCTGATCATGTTGGAGAAATCACTTATCTGATGGATTATGTCAAGCCTAAATATGGTATTGTCACATCCATTGGTCCTCAGCATCTGCAGACTTTCCACACAATGGCGAATATCATTAAGGAAAAGATGGCGATGATTGAGAAACTGCCAGCTGATGGAGTTGGTATCATCAATATTGACAATGAATATATCCGTGATTACAAGATCAGGAACTCTTGCAGGATCAAGACAATTGGCATTGACAACAAGGATGCCGATTATGTGGCTGAAAACATCAAATACAGCAAGGAAGGATCTTCATTCACTGTCACAATTGATGATTGTCCATATCAATTCAAAACAGCTTTATTGGGCGAGCATAATATCATGAATCTCTTGGCAGCCATTGCCTTGGCCAAGGAACTTGGTGTTGATAATGACAAGATAGTAAGGAATGTAGCCAAGGCCAAGCGGGTTGAACATCGGTTGGAACTCAAGAAGATCAATGGCATCACCTTTATCGATAACGCCTTCAATTCCAACCCTGTTGGCTGCAAGCTTTCACTTGATGTCTTGGCGATGATGGATGGCAAAAGAGTAATTGTTACACCAGGTCTCATTGATCTTGGGCCAAAGGAAAATGACTGCAATTATGAATTTGGCGCCTATATGAAGGACCGGGCTGACTTTGCTGTTCTTGTGGGGGAAAAGCAGACCGCCTATATTCGCAAAGGCTTAAAGGACAGCGGTTTTGACTTAGACCATGTCCTGACAGTTAGCAGTGTCAAGGAAGCCTTTGCCTTTATCTATGGCACTTTCAGCAGCAACGACACAATCCTTTTGGAAAATGACCTGCCTGATGCTTTTTCCAATTAGTGTGCTACAATTATTAAACGAGGTGATATGCTATGAAGATTAGTGTCGGTGTCTTCTTTGGTGGCAAGTCCACTGAACATGAAATAAGCTGCATCAGTGCAAATCAGGTTCTGAATGCACTTGATAGTGATAAATATGAAGTAATACCTGTCTATATTTCCAAGGACAATGAATTCTATCTAGGTGATGCCTTATTTGATATTGGCAATTATTCATCAATTGTCAAAAATCCTTCAAGCCTATTAGCCAAGGCTTGTCTTTATAAGGATGCAAACAAGGTGATAGTCAAGCCGGTAAAAGGCAGCCTGTTCAAGAAAGAGGAAAGGACCATTGATGTTGCTTTCCCGGTTGTCCATGGTACCAATGTTGAAGATGGCTCTTTGGCTGGCTATTTGCAGATGCTGGATCTCCCATATACATCATGTGATGTCCTGGGTGGTGCTCTTGGCCAGGATAAGGATGTAATGAAGGATGTCTTTAGATCAAAGGGCTTGCCAATTGTTGATTACATGACTGTTTTTGGTTCAGACTTTGATGAACGATTGGAAGACTATCTGATTGAAGCCCGGAGAATTGGCTTCCCGCTGATTGCCAAGCCAGCAAATCTAGGTTCAAGCATTGGCATTGAAATCATTGAAAATGAAGATGAATTTGCCGATAAGGTAGCTGAATGCCTGAAGTATGATTTCAAGGTTGTGGTTGAAAAGATGATTGCTGATCTGATGGAAGTCAATATCGCTGTTATGGGCAATGACGATGAAATCATGATTAGTGCCATTGAGGAAGTGACTAATGGCTTCCTTGACTATGACAAGAAGTATTGTGCGGGGGGAAAGGGCAGCAAAGGCGCAAAGAAGGTCCCTGCCAAAGGCGCATCCAAGGGAATGGCATCCACTAACCGCAAGGTTCCTGCAGACCTGAAGGATGAACAAAGACAATTAATTGAGGAAACAGCCAAGGAAGCCTATCGTTATCTGAATGCCTATGGCTGTGTCCGCATTGACTATATGATAGACAAGAAGACTGATAAGGTCTATATCAATGAAATCAATACTATTCCTGGTTCATTATCCTTCTATCTCTGGGAAGCAACAGGCATCAGTTTCTCGAAGGAATGTGATCTGCTGATCAGAAATGCTTTGAAGAGATATGGCATGAAGGAAAAGAAAACATATGCATTTGATACAAATATCTTAGATGGATATAGGAGGAAATCATAATGTCTACACCACATAATCAAGCCAGTATTGGCGAAATTGCCAAGACAGTTCTTTTCCCTGGTGATCCACTGCGTGCCAAATACATAGCTGAAACCTATTTGGACAATCCTGTCCAATTCAATGCTGTTCGAAACATGTTTGGCTATACTGGCACCTATAAGGGCAAAAAGATTTCGGTCATGGGTTCTGGCATGGGCATGGCATCACTGGGCATCTATGCTTATGAACTCTATACTGAATATGGAGTAGAAAATATCATCAGAATTGGTTCTGCTGGTGCATATCGGGAAGAACTGAATGTCTATGATACTGTCTTAGCTACATCATCATATTCTGAATCATCATTTGCCAAAGCCTATGATGGTACTGAATGCCATTTGTCCTATCCTTCTGAAAAGCTCAATGAAAAACTCGAAAAGAGTGCTGAAGCCTTGAATATTCCATTATTCAAGGGCTGTATCCATTCATCAGACATCTTCTATCACGCAAATGATCTTTATATGGAAGAAGTCAATAGAAATGAATGCCTGGCTGTAGAAATGGAAAGCTTTGCCTTATTCTATCTTGCCAAGAGCTTAGGAAAGAATGCAGCTTGCCTGATTACAATCTCTGATTCACTAGTCAGTCATCAGGAAACAACAGCCGAAGAAAGACAGAATTCATTCAACAATATGATGAGAATTGCTTTAGAGGCTGCTGATGAATAACAGAACCAAAAAGATTTTTGTTGTTATCATGGTTATATTGCTGGTAGCCATGTCTGTATTGCCATTTGCATCGTTGATTCTTGGCTAGAAAGAGGAGGGTAAGTAGATGAAACAAAAGAAACTGCTGGTCTTTATGCTTTTGATGACCTTGCTTTCATCGCTTGTCCTCTTGCATTTTGTCAAAAAGGATTACGATAATCATCTAAAGGGCCATGATTCCATGATCTTTGGCACTTTTGATCCTGTCGTTATTGATAAAGATGCCAATGAAGATTATGCCGCAACCTATCTTAACTACAAGAAGGTCAATGATGATTATATCGGTACTTTGAAGTTTGATTCAGGACTTATTGATTTGCCCGTCTTCCAAAGCACTGACAATGACCACTATATGCGTCTTGACTGGCAAAGCGGTGAATATGCTGCAGAAGGTTCAACCTTCCTTGATTATCGAAACCAGTTAAGTGACCAGAATCTGATTGTCTATGGCCATTATGTTTACAGCAGTTATGATCCAAGTCTTACCAAGGCTTTTACGCCACTTGGCAAGCTGACTGATAAAGCAAATTACAGGGAAAATGCCAATCTTAAGCTCTATCTAAGCGATCATGTCAGGGAGTATCAGGTTGCTTATGTCTACTATTGCATTCTTGATGAAAATACAGGTTATCTGACTACTGTTGATGATATGCAATACTATTGGACCAATTATTCCAATGACTACTTTGACATCTACTTCAATACAGTTGAAAATGCTTCATTCTATGATACAGGAGTAAGTATTGGACAAAGTGATAAATTCTTGACACTGTTGACTTGTGTTGAGAACCATGATGAATTAAGGCTGGTTGTCCTATGCAAGGAAATCAATCGGAGCCCCTATTAGATAATAGGCATATCAAGGCGTGGAATACGCCTTTTTAAAATGCCTAAGAGTTACTTAGGCATACAGAATGATTTGCAGATAGCTGATGATTTTCATCTGGCCTATGTCTCTTCAGCCTTTTTTTCTAGATAGCAAAAGCACAAAGCCGCCCTTGCTATATTTGATGCAACAATCAGGAAGCTGATAGCTGCCTTTTGAAGGGAAGCTCTCCTGCTTATAGGCTTAAGCGCTTTTTCAAGTTCAACTCCGCTGACATCTTAACAAAGCTGTGGCTGCAAAGGCCTTTTTTATCGGAGATTATTTTGATTCCATTAATCCTTCGATAGGATTGATGGAAACTTTCTATTCCTTTTTGATTATTCTTCCAGCAGCTTAATGAGCTCGCTTAGAGGACGATTTGGTTTTATTTCCTGGTGGACATGGTTTTTCTTCATGTTTTCATAGCGTTTGATGAATTCAGAGGAAGAAAGGCGTGTTGATGCATTGGCAAGGATTTTCAATTGTTCAAGGCCATCAGAAGTAACGACAATGACGCGATAGTCATTTTTAAGACTGCTAGTATGGTTTTCTATATAGGTATCAGCCGTCTGTCCTTCCTTGGTATAAACAATGGTGATATTGTCTCTTTCCTTGATTGTATTCTTCCTATTTGTTGTCAAATAGCCATCAAAGACCAGTACGCACTTGGCACTTACATAGCCTGCAAAATCACTGACAAGACTGATGATTTCCTCTCTTTTGGAAAAGATATCAATGTCAGTATCATCATTGTTCAGATAAAAGAGCAGATTATAGCCATCAATCAGATACATCAGTTCGCGTTTATCATTAAGATCAATGGGTCTTGGTGTTTCATCACTTTCCTTTTTGGCGATAGTATTATTGGCTTTGGGCAGGGGCTTTTGCTTGTAGATTGAATTCCAGACCCTTTGCAGTTCAGCATCAGAAATGGTTGAGTGGTTATGGGCATAGGAAGAGGCATCTTTGTTCAAATAGTCGGACAGATTCATATGCATATGGCTTTCCACCTCTTCGGGCGCGACATAATGGCCTGCACCATGGCTGCAGAAAAGGGAACCGGCAGGATTGTCGGCATCACTACGATAGTCATAGCCAATTCTTTCAATGACTGTTCTTTCATTCTGGGCTTTGTCATAGATTTCATCCTCAATATCATAGTCAAGGCTGTCCTTGAGCTTCTGTTTTAGGGAAGTGATGGTTCTGGCAAAGCTGACAGCTGGTATTTTTACCAGAAGACTGCCATCAAAAAGGTCATAGCTGAATTGCCATTGTTCAAGTTCCTTGATGATCTTGCTAAGTATCGTTTCATTGGTCTTGATACGCACATGATAAAAAGGTTCAAGGAGTATGGATTCGGTTTTAGTCAAGCCTTGGCGAATAGCTCTTCTTAGAGACTGGATCAGGTCCTGTCCTTCAGTATGCTTGATATTGGTTCTGATATCAACAATGGTAATGGTGAGATTGTCCAGCTTGGAATTGGTTAGCAGACCTTTTGGTGGATAGGCTGATAAATAGCTTAAGAGTGGTGCTGCATAGGAATTGTTGACAAGGGAGCGAATTCTTAAGCCTTTTTGATTAGGTGAGAGATGGACTATTGCCTCTCCATAATGCCTTAATGGTTCAAAATGGCCAACACCAAAGGTTTCGGATGATATTGTTTCCCGGTATTCAATGATTGGTTCTGAGAAATCAATGGAAAGCTGATATCTTTGGCTGATCAGATGCCTGATGATTTCCATTTGCAGACTGCCTTCAAGATTGATGGTAATTTCATTTTTATCCTTATGGAAGGTCAGATTGGTTTCTGGAAACTCATCCTTGATCGGCATGATCTTGCGATAGATATCATAAGGGTTTCCTTCAAACAGAAGACGATAGGATAAGGGCGGTGTCTTCAGCTTATCTTCATTATATAGTGAAGGGAGGTAAGTGCCTGTTCTGATATCCTTTAGTCCTTTGACTGTACAGATATCCCCGCTAGTTACTTCCTGTACCTTTTTATGGCTGTTTCCTGAATATGTGAGTATTTCGCTTATCTGATTGTTTTCATCAAAAACAAGCCTGTTTTTAAGTGTTCCACTTAAGACCTTGATTGATGTCAATCGTTCATTTCCGCTTGAAGAGACCTTATAGACATAAGCACTGAGCTCATCGCTTTCTTCATCTTTTACCTCGATGTTCTGATCAAGGAAATCCAGCAGTTCATCGATGCCCTGATCCTTTAAAGCGGAACCAAAGAAGATGGGAAAACATTCATGGCTCAGCATTTTCTGATAGGCGAGCCTATGGTCAATGATGCCGTTTGCAAGATAATTATCCATGGCTTCTTCTGATTCCATGGCAATTTCTTCATAGAATTCCTCTTCAATCAGAATCTTGCCGGTGGTCTTTTCCCTTAGTTCGTTGATGATCTCCTTCTGATCACGATAGGAGATATCCATCTTGTTGACAAAGAAGATGACAGGTATTTCATATTCACAGGCATCACGGAAATGCTTGATGGTGTCAGATGGAATACTGTCATTGCCAGCAATGATGATGATAGCCACATCAATGACCCTTAGAGCGCGATTTGCTTCAAAAAATAGGTCATGATGGCCTGGAGTATCAAGATAGATATAGTCCTTCTGCTTATAGGAAAATCTTCCTTCCTTAAGGAAGATGGTAATGCCTTTTTCCTTTTCAAGGCTATTGGTATCAAGGAAGGTATCCTGATGGTCGATACGGCCTTTTTTTCTAATGGCACCTGTCTTATAGAGAATAGCCTCAGAAAGGCTGGTCTTGCCTGCATCAACATGGGCTAAGGCTCCTAAAACGATCTTAGCCATGGATATCCTCAATTTGCCAATCAATAGGCATTAGACTGTTTTTGACCAGGAATTCATTGGCTTTGGAAAAGGGTCTGGAGCCAAAGAAACCATGATAGGCACTTAATGGGCTAGGATGAACCGATTCAATGATCAGATGCTTGGGGTTGGTAATGAGAGCTTTCTTACTGCGGGCATTGGCACCCCAAAGGATATAGACCAAAGGTTCATTTTTATCATTGAGCTTTGATATGATGGCATCAGTCAGCTGTTCCCAGCCTTTGTTCTTATGGGAATTGGCTTTGCCTTTTTCAACGGTCAATACTGTGTTCAGCAACAGAACACCCTGCTTTGCCCATTTGACCAGATAGCCATTGTTGGGGATCGCTATTCCCAGATCATCATGCAATTCCTTGTAGATATTAGCAAGTGAAGGTGGAATGGGAATGTGGGTATTGACTGAAAAAGCCAAGCCATGGGCCTGTCCCTCTTCATGATAGGGATCCTGTCCAAGAATGACGATCTTGACAGCATCATAAGGCGTGTATCTTAGGGCATTGTAGATGTCCTTGGCCTTGGGATAGATAATCTTGCTGGCGTATTCTTCATTAAGGAATCTTCTTAGATTCTGATAGTATTCCTTGTCAAATTCAGCACCTAGCACTTCATCCCAGGCATTATTTAGCAGTTTCATGGCTCTATTATAGCCTAGTCTAGTATAATGGTATAGATGTTTAATGATATTGAAAAAGCCCTTGAATATGTAATGGAAAGGCGCAATGACAACTATTCCTTTGCTGGGTTCAAGAAGATCATGCAAAAGCTGAATGATCCGCAAAATGACCTTTTGACTATCCATGTGGCTGGTACTAATGGCAAGGGATCAACCGTTGCCTATCTTAGTTCGCTCTTAAGCAGCCAAGGCCTAAAAGTGGGCACTATGCAATCACCACATTACGAAACCCATCTTGATCGCATTCGAATCAATGGAGTTCCTATTGGTGCCAAGACCTTTCTTGAACTATTGAACAAGAATCTCTCCTTTATTGAAGACAACCATCTCTCCATGTTTGAAATCGATTATGTACTGATGTGTGACTATTTCAAAAGAGCGAAGGTTGATGTTGCGATAGTTGAGACTGGCCTCGGTGGCCGGCTTGATTCAACCAATGTCATTGACAATACCTTTCTATCCATCATTACCACCATTGGCTATGACCATATGGATCGCCTAGGCAATACATTGGAAGAGATTACAACGGAAAAATGTGGAATTATCAAACACCATTCAAAGGTTCTGATTGGGAGGCTTGATGAAAACCCCAAGGATATCGTCAAGACCTTCTGTCTGGCCAAGTCTTCCAAATTTCATGAATTGGGTGAATATGAAGATCTTGGGAATCGGCATTTTTATTATGATGGGGAAGAATATGAAATTGAATCATATGCCAAATACCAGATCCATAATGCCTGTCTGGCTCTTGAAGCCTTTAAGATTTTCATAGACGAAAAAGGGATTGAACCTGATCTGAAAGCAGCTAAGGAAGCTCTGAAAATGACCCATTGGCAGGGGCGCTTTGAAATCATTTCCAATAACCCTCGCATCATTCTGGATGGTGCCCATAATATACACGGCATCAAGGCTTTGGTTGAAAGCTATGATAGCCTAAAGGGGACAAAAGCCATTATTTTTTCTGCTTTAAAGCGTAAGGAATATGAAAAGATGGCCAAGATGCTAAAAGAGCATTGTGACCGCTTTATTGTCACTTCCTTTGATTATCAGGGATCAATTGATGATGATCTTGGCAGATATGAGAAAGCCAAGGATCTTAATGCGGGTCTTGAGCTTGTCAAGAGCTATGATAATATTCTGATTTGCGGCTCATTGTATTTCATATCGGAAGCATGGCAATTATTAAAAAGCCAAGGCAAATGTAGTGCACCGGTAAAGTTGGACCGGTATAAATAAACTAACTTAATGCTAATTGCTCGAAGGATTGTTGTCTATAAGCTAATGGACTCAATCCTTTTCTTTTTGCGTTGATTCTTTCTGTATTGTAGTAAATGATAT
>JAQXQU010000049.1 GCA_029101345.1 Erysipelotrichaceae bacterium
CAAACAGGTATTATCGTTATCAGAGAGAGTATATCGATGTGAGTGTGGTTGCACGAACGACAGGGACGTGAATGCGGCGATCAATATCCGGGAAGAAGCTTTGATAGTTTATATACTAAAAGCTTACATTCTTTTGGTGGCGATTGGAAAGAGCATTTTAAGAATATTATAAACAATCAAGATAAAAATGCCTTTTTTCAATATTTTGGTCCTTTGTTTTTTCAATATTTGGGTACAGAAGAGAGATTAACAATATGTAAAGAACAGCTAAATCACGGCTTGGACAGTAACAATACTAACTATTTATCTTCGTTTAAATTTGAAGCAAAATTGTTGAAAGAGTTATCAAAAAATGTCAAAGGAATTTTTGATAAATGCATTATATTAGATACACAAACATTAGGGGATAGAGTTGTCTTTAGAGTAGGAGACAATTTTGAATATATTAAAGGTTTGTTTGACAATGATCAAAATGATATCATTAGATTGTTGAATGAAAAGAAGTTGGATGATCAAGGGGACGGATTGAAAAGTTATGTGTCTACTTTTTTGTCGCTAAATTTAAAAGGAAGTGACGTTCTATTAATAGATGAACCAGAAGCATTTTTGCATCCACCTTTAGCAAGACAAGTGGGTGAGTTAATCGGAGATTTTGGTGATGAGAAACAAATTTTTGTCTCTACACATAGTGTAGAAGTTTTAAAAGGCATATTATCAAAAAGTTCAGATGTTAATGTGATAAGAATTACTGCCTCTTTTACATATCGGAATTATGTTTGGTTGACATTTGAATGGAAAAGATGTATCATTTCTATGTGAATGTTGAATTGAGGTGATTGATATGCAGATGAATCCTATTATTTTAGAGAAAATAAAGAGTAATAACAATATGATAACAACAGCTCAAGTAATCGAACTTGGATTTTCAAGAGCAATTCTTTCAAAATATGTCAAAGCAGGACTTCTTGAACGTAGTAGACAAGGAATATATATCCTTTCTGATTCCGTACACGATGATATGTGTACATTGATGATGCGTTCGGATAAAATTGTCTTTTCACATGATACAGCATTATTTCTGAACGGTTTATCTGAGCGTACCCCGTTTATGCATTCAGTAACAATTCCAAGTAATACTTCACTACCGAACTCGTTGATAGATGAATGTCAATGTTATTATATAAAACCCGAACTTCATTTAGTTGGTGTGATTGAAAAAAAGAATACAATGGGAACCGTAGTACGTTGTTATGATACAGAGCGTACCATCTGTGATATATTGCGATCACGAAATAGGATAGATGAAGAAACAGTCATTAGTGCAGTGAAAAATTATGCTGCTTCACTAGAGAAAGATCTTAATCGTTTAGCGGTATATGCGTCTATGTTTGGAGTCAATAAAGAATTGAAACGCTATATGGAGGTTTTGTTATGAGTTCCAAAGCAATGAGCTTGAAAGGAAGAATCAAAAATTATGCAAGAGTAATAATATAACGGCCCAGGTTGTTCTTCAAAATTATATGTTTGAGCGTTTTCTTGAAAGATTATCCGTGTCAGAATACAGCGAAAAGTTTGTTGTTAAGGGCGGTATGCTGATTGCGGCTATTGTTGGACTTGATACTAGATCCACAATGGATTTAGACACCACTTTACGAAACCTGCCTTTGACAGAAGAACAGATTTTAGAAGCACTCAGTTCAATTTGTAAAATTAATCTGAATGATGATGTTTCTTTTGAGATTAAATCCGTGGCTCCCATTCGTAAGGACGATGTATATGGTGGATATTGTGTAAGACTGGATGCGATTTATGATACAATCGTTACTCCACTTGCTATAGATGTTTCCACAGGAGATATCATTACCCCAGAAGCTGTGAAATATGAGTTCGTAGGCATTTTTGATGAGAACGTCAAAATTACTTTATGGGGATATAACATTGAGACTGTAATGGCAGAAAAGGTTGAAACTATTCTGAGCCGTGGTGTATTTACAACCAGACCGAGAGATTTCTACGATGTATATATTCTTGGAACTACGCAGGAATATGATAGAGAAATATTTAAAGAAGCGTTGAAAGCTACTGCAATTCACCGTGGTTCGTTGGAAAAGATAGATGATGTGAATGGAATTATGGCTCAGATTTCTTCAAGTGATGATTTGAAAAATATGTGGGATAAATATCAAAAGAAATTTGCTTATGCTAAAGAAATTACTTATGAAAATGTCATGGATGTATTAAGAAATGTAGTTGCAAACGAATAACATAAAGAAAAACACCTGTGGTTTCAGATGATAAAAGTACAGAACAAACATTCGATTATCCTGTACTTTTGTTTTATATTCTGATATAATGGCAACAGAAAATAAAGATAATGGCTTCATAGGAGGAGCTCATGGATCATTTTGAATTAGTATCAGAATATGCCCCGACCGGCGACCAGCCGCAGGCGATAGAACAATTAGTAAAAGGGTTCCGAGAAGGCAATCAATGCCAGACTCTTCTTGGTGTTACCGGTTCCGGTAAGACCTTTACGATGGCAAACGTTATCCAACAATTAAATAAACCAACGCTTATCATAGCGCATAACAAGACCCTTGCTGCACAGCTTTACGGTGAATTTAAAGAATTTTTCCCGAATAATGCAGTGGAGTATTTTGTGTCCTACTACGACTACTACCAGCCGGAGGCTTATGTTCCTTCCTCCGACACCTACATTGCGAAGGATTCGTCTATTAATGATGAGATTGATAAGCTGAGACATTCTGCAACGGCTGCGCTTTCTGAACGGCGGGATGTAATTATCGTAGCCAGTGTGTCCTGCATTTACGGGCTGGGTTCTCCGATTGACTATCAGGAGATGGTGATTTCTCTGCGCCCGGGAATGGAGAAGGACAGAGATGATGTGATCAGAAAGCTGATTGAGATTCAG
>JAQXQU010000050.1 GCA_029101345.1 Erysipelotrichaceae bacterium
AGGGCTTTGTCTCGCCAAAAGTAAACGCATTCATCACAGGGTCATTATAAACATACAAATCTGGCATTTCTATGCCAACTTTACTTACGACCGCACTCATATCAGAATTGAGGTCTGGCATACATGTTGGAGTAACACGCACCATCATGGCAAGGTTTTCACCACGATAGATGTTTTCCTCCGCAAACTCTAAGACTTCACGACAAATATTATCAATGAGTGGTATTTTTTTGAGGACAGAAATAGCCTTCGCATCTTCTGGATGCATTATGTCTGTAGGTTTCATGATTCTTAAGCGTTATAAGTTAGCAATCTGGAGTTGTACTTCATGCGCATATAAGAAACCTGTAGTACAGCAGGAATGGTCACACGATATGCAGGACCTGCTATGTCCCACGCTGTCCACGCTCCGCAGATAATCCATCCTGCAGGACCGAGAAGGAACTGTGTGCCACGTGCAATCAATCCTGCTCCAGCAGCCATGATTCCACGACCAACAAGCATTTGTGATACAGATCTGAAAATGTATGTCATCATCTTATAGAACAACTTATTGTTGACTGCTTTAGCAACAAGAAGAGCAGCCATCACTCCTTGCTTCTTATAAGATCGCTTTTCAATGTTCAGCTCTTTCATCAGTTTGGCAAGTTCTTCCTCAGAGAGTTTGCTGATCATCGTTTCAGTCATCTTGAACAGCAGTTTCTGTTCCATCTCTTCTGCGGTATCATGTTCTGTAATGTCATTCACTTCCATCTTCTTACATACATCAAGAACGATACTCTCATAAGCAGGACCACGTCCATGACGATAAATGTTAAGGAACGTGTTACCACCGAAACGCTGTAGTTCTGCTGCGATGTCCTGCCACATACCTTTCGTATTATGTGGGTAGCAGTTATAATAGCTGTCGGTATCAGTCAGTTTTTCACTAAGGCGAATGTTGCCGTCATTATCTTTAATAAGGATGTCACAGAGTGTACGCAAGTCTGTATTGGTACAATTCTGGAGAAACACGAGGTCAATGTCTGGTCTCATAATCTTGCTTCAAATTTAGAGTTTAACTGAATTCGAGTGCAAAATTAAAGGCAGGTACGGACAAAAGGTGTCCGACCTGCCAAATACTATATGGAAAATTCTTATTTTTCCTTATTTTTCGTAGTGATTCCAACTTGAATCACCTCTAAATCCGAATTGATCACATATATAAAAGTTTCCATCCCAAGATGCCGTACCATCACAATGAGGACAGTCAATCAAGTAGTCAAAATCGTCTTCGTCATCTTCGTCACCCGAGATGACACCAATAAAAACACCATCAAAATCATCCGTACTCCAACACAATTCTATATGATAATATTCATCGTCATCGGAATCATAAAGATAAATTTTGGTTCCAGCACTATAATCGTCTAATCCATCTAGTATATCACCAACTGATAACGTTTCATCTTCATCAGCAGATGATTCAAGTATCAAATCACCTTCATCATCTTCGTACATAGAAGTAATAGACCAATTATCATCATAATTATCTTCTATATCATGATAGAACTGAATATCATCAGAAGTATTTTCTCCTTTGAGTATTCTCGCTAATTCTTTTACTCTTATTGTTGACATTGAGCTTTAATCTTTATATAGGCTAATTATATTTTGAGCAATCTTCTTCATCTCTTCCCTCATTTCTATAGGTTCGATGATTTCAAGCTTTTCTCTATGCCAGAGTAACTGCTGGTATAGATTGAAGCATGAGACAATATGGTACTCAAAGATTGTATATTCGTCAGTACACTCCAACTCTTTTTGAGATTCATGGATAGGAAGAGCACGAACATAATTTGCTTGAGAACCATAAACTTTGATTACAATGCGTTTTGGAACCTGATTGTCACTATGGTTAACACCGAAGCTTCCTTCCCAATATTCATCAGCAGTTACATCGTTGCTTGGTAGCATCTTCTGTTCTGTCAGTCGAATGTTGTCCATACGTTCCAGTGCAAATATGGAAATACCATGATGATGGTTGTCTGGTTCCGCTGCAAGATACCAACGCTGCTCCCATGTTTTAAGGAAATAAGGTATCAACAATTGTTGTTTCTTAGTTGCTCTGTCAAAAGAATAGTAGTCACACTCTATCCCCTTTTGTTTATCTATGGCTTCAAGGATTATCTGAACATTTTCAACACCTGTAGGTGCTTCATACAACTTTACCTTATCGCGGTGCTTCACCGCCAACTCACTCATGCCTTCAATGTGGTACGCAGAAAGAAGGTAATTGTAAAGTCTATCGTCTTGACCATATTGATGATAGCGCTTCAAGTAATATTCGTTCGTACTCTGATTATACTCAATATAGCACGGAAACGTTTCTGCAATATAATCCTTATACCTTGCAAAAGTACGAGGTATTATTTCACCATCATACAATGAAGAGTACTGATAGTGCTCGTTTATTTCCTTCAAACTCATAGGTCCCCTTCGAGACAGAAGGTCAATGATATAAAGGCATTTCTTTAATTTGGACATAAAATGTACTTTCCTTATAGTGCTATTTCCATGCCGTCGAATTTGTCAACAAATTCTTCCTGACTTTTATAACCGAGATCTACACTCATAAATGAAGCGAATTCAAATAGTTTGGTATTTATATCAACGATGTTATTATTATCAATAGCATTTTGTATTCCATTTCTAATGGAAGTGAATTGAACTTTATGGGCTCGCATTGTTTCAATAGCGGCTGTATCAAATGTCTTTTCAGCCTCCTTAATATCATTTATACGCTCATCAAATATTTCTTCAATTCGCATTCGACGTTTTTCTGCCTTGACGCTAAATAAGTCAATTTTGTCCAATAACAACATAAAC